>DAOOCD010000065.1:0-16682 GCA_035408225.1 Cyclobacteriaceae bacterium
AGATAATAAATATCAACGGTGGAATAGGGTAGAAGGGTGTTTTGAAATGATCAGTGGAAGTTGACTGCTTGCGTAAAAAGAAAATGCCGAATACGGTAAGCATGGAAAAAAAAGAAAGACTTACTGAGATGTACTGAATGATTTCTTTAAAGGAACTCACGAGTACTAAGAAAATGGACCAGCCTGCTTGTGCAAGAATAGCTATGTATGGCATTTGATGCCGGTTCTTTACCGAGAACGTCTGAAGTAGTTTATAATCATCGCCCATGGCTTCTATTACACGGGGCCCGGCAATGGTCATCGCACTAAGTGTGGAGAGTAGTGCGAAACTAAAAACCCCAGAGAAGACAGCACCTGCCGTACTTCCAAAAAGTTTATGAGCTACCACATTGCCAATGTCATTTTGTCCTTGCAGTTCTTCGAAAGAAGCAGTGTATAAAAACATAGCGTTAAGCGCGAGGTAAATCAAAACAACAATCAGCGTTCCCGTAATTAACGATCTCGGTAAATTTTTCTGTGGATTATCCAGGTTGCCTGCGATGTATGCTGATGCATTCCATCCTGTGTAGGCATAGACTACAAAAACAAGGGACACAGCAAAACCAGAACTAAGGATAAGATTCCAATCGCCTGGCTGAGGGAGAAAGTGAATTTCTGTTTTTGGTACTGAATGAATAAAGAAGGGAGTGACACAAAAGAATAAAATCAGCGAAAGTTTTAATCCGGTAAGAAATGTTTGAACACGCCCTCCCGTTTTTACACCAAACCAATGCACGAATGACACCGACAGAATCGCTATCACAGCGATTACTTGTGTGGATATTCCGGTTGCTTCGGTTGCATACTCACCTATGGCAATGGCCACAGCCGAAATTGCCCCGGCAAAACCAACGATGGAACTCATCCAACCGCTAAGAAAACCAAGCACCGGATGGAAGATTTTTGATAAGTACAAGTATTCACCACCTGAGCGTTTGAGGGTAGTCGAAATTTCTGCATAGGTTAAAGCGCCCGACAATGCGACCACTCCGCCCAACAACCATAGCATCATAATAGCAAAGCCCGAAGGCAGCGGCCCCACCTGGTAGCCAAGGGATGTAAACACTCCGGTGCCAATCATATTGGCAATGACCAACGTGATTGCAACCGATAGCGTATAGTTTTTAGATTCGTTCATTAGATCGAGTCGAGAAGATCAGCATTGGGCTGGAAAAAACCAAAAGCATTTTGATTGTGGATAGTCTAAAAGAAAAAATCCTCCTATGTATCAGGAGGATTTTTTTATCCTAAGTTCGAAATCGTAACGAATTACATCTTCTTAGGCACTACCACTTTATTGATTACATGCACCACGCCATTGCTTACGGCTACATCAGCAGCTACCACTTCAGCACCACCGATGGTGACCTTACCGTCTTTGATAGCAACTTTCAGTTTTTCACCTTGGAGGGTAGTCAGTTCCTGACCGTCACTCAAATCAGCAGCTTTGAATGTGCCGGCTACTACGTGATACTTTAACACGTTCTGAAGTTTGCTTTTATTTTCAGGCTTTAAAAGCATATCAACCGTGGATTGAACAGCGGCAAACGCATCATTTGTTGGAGCGAATACGGTAAACGCATCAGTTCCTTTAAACACTTCTACCAACTCGCCAGCAGAAAGAGCAGCAACCAATGTGCTCAGGCTAGGGGTATTGATAGCAGTTTCAGCAATAGTTTTAGGTAAAGCAGCAATTGAATCAGCAACGCGCTGAACGGCAGTTAATGAATCAGCCACACGGATTGAATCCTGAGTAGCTTTTTCTTTAGCCGCTTTTCCACCATCACCACAGCTGGTAACGATGATAGCAAACAGGGCAAACAAGCCCACAAGGAGGAATGATTTAGTAGTTTTCATAGTTTTCATTATTTGAGTTGTGATCCTTTAACACATTACCAGGTTGAATGTTTACCTCATTTCAAAAGAATTGAACTAATTCAAGGATACTTTTTGAAGAATCCGACCATCATAATTTCCCATTTACCTTAAAAGAATTGTGTTTAGGCTCCTAACTTCTTATTTTTCAGTTTATTCCACTCTTTTATGAAAAAATCATTAACCGCAATTGCTTTCGTACTCAGTTCGCTTCTTGCATTTACTCAGGATTTTAAAAAAGATTCTGTCTATATGCGCACGTATTATGATAAAGTGGAATACCAGATTCCGATGCGGGATGGTATTAAGCTGTTTACCGTGGTCTATACTCCCAAGGATAAGTCAAAGACCTATCCGATTCTTATGAACCGCACATGCTACAATGCTTCAACGTATGCAGATTTTAAAACCTACGGACATCCTTCCAATTTTCTTGTACACGACAAGTATATCTTGGCTTTTCAGGATGTGCGTGGCCGCTATATGAGCGAAGGCACTTTTGACAATATGCGGCCCAACATTCCAGGCAACGACCGGAAGAATAAAACTGCCGTGGACGAAAGTTCTGATACCTGGGATACCATTGACTGGATGATCAAGAACATTGCGGGCAATAACGGAAAAGTCGGGATGTATGGAATTTCTTATCCTGGGTTTTATACGGCTGCAGCCTTGCCTGATGCGCACCCGGCTTTAAAAGCCTCATCGCCACAGGCACCTATCTCCGATTTCTTTTTTGACGACTTTCATCATCAGGGAGCATACCTGCAAAGTTATTCGGCCGCTTTTGCCGTGTTCGGCTATCAGAAGGAAGGACAAACCCGTAAAGATTGGTTTGATGACAAATTGAATCGCTTCTTTAGCCAACCGGTAAAAGATGGCTATCAATTTCATTTGGATAATGGCCCGTTGAAAACGGTTACTGAAAAATACCATGGCGATAATTTCTTCTGGCAACAAATAGTTGAGCACCCGAATTACGATGACTTCTGGCAACAGCGTAGCCTTTTGCCGCATTTGAAAAATGTAAAGCCGGCTGTGATGACGGTGGGTGGTTGGTTTGATGCTGAAGATTTGTATGGTCCATTAAATATTTACAAAGCTGTTGAGCAAAGTACTCCGGGTGCCTATAACACTATTGTCATGGGACCATGGGGCCATGGTGATTGGGCCCGCGAAACCGGTAAATCAACTCACAATCATATTTATTTTGGTGATAGCATTGCCACCTTTTATCAACGCGAGATTGAACGCAAATTTTTTGCATTTCATTTGAAAGGCGAAGGTGCGCCTGCCTTACCGGAGGCTTATATGTTTGACACCGGTAAAAAGGAGTGGAAACAATTCGCTACGTGGCCGCCTAAAGACGCAGCGCGCCTGCAGTTGTATTTTGGTGAAAACGGCAAACTGAGTATTAACAAACCTATCAATGAGCAGGCTTCGTTTGAGTACATCAGCGATCCGGCAAAACCGGTACCTTATACTTCGCAGATTGAAGGTCTCACGTTTACACCCCGCAGATTCATGAGCGATGACCAGCGCGAAGCATCCCGCAGACCGGATGTTCTTACTTTTTCTACAGATGTACTAACCGAAGATGTAACTGTGGCGGGTGAGATCATGGCTAAACTCAAGGTCGCCTTGAGCACCACCGATGCAGACTTTGTAGTGAAGCTGATTGATGTATATCCGCAGGATCATCCCAACTACGATCATAACCCAAAGAATATAGTTATGGGTGGGTATCAGCAACTGGTGCGCAGTGAAGTTTTTCGTGGCCGTTTCAGGAATAGCTTTTCAAAACCAGAACCATTTAAACCTAACGAAATCACCGATGTAAAATTTCCCTTGCAGGATATCTTGCACACCTTTAAGAAAGGTCATAAGATGATGATTCAGATACAGAGTACGTGGTTCCCGTACATTGATCGCAATCCGCAGAAGTATGTAGATAATATTTACAAAGCCAATGCAGAAGATTTTGTGAAGGCTACGATCAAGGTCTATGGATCTTCGGTAGTTGAAATTGGTGGTAACGATAAGCTGAACACGAAAATAGACACCTTTAAAAAATGAGAAGAGTAGCCTTTTTTTTGTCAGGATTTTTTCTGGTAACAACTGCGACTTTTGCACAGAACCGAGGTTACGATACGATACCCAACCTGCCCGAACATTACTGGGTGCGTTTGGAGAACTTTAAAAAAGAGACAAATTTTCAGGGTAAAACTGTTTTCCTGGGCAACAGTATAACAGAAGGCGGCAACTGGAAAAAACTGTTAAAGGACTCCACCGTCATCAATCGGGGGATTTCGGGAGACAATACGTTTGGGACTTTAGCGCGGATGGACGAGATCATTAAACTGAAGCCTTCCAAATTATTTATTCTCATTGGCACGAATGATTTATCGAAGAGTATTCCGGATGAGGTGGTGATTGAAAATATCTTTGCTATTGTATCTAAGATCAAAGCCGGCTCACCTAAAACAAAAATCTTTGTTCAAAGCATTTTGCCGATAAACGAAACTGTTGAAAAATTTCCACAACAGTTTAATAATGCAAGTCACATACTCACAATCAACGACCAGCTTTCACGTTATGCAGAGCGGCTCCGCTACACCTATATCGATCTGTACAGTAAATTTCTGGACGATCAGGGTAAACTAAAAGCTTCCTATACGTTCGATGGACTTCATCTTAACGCTGCCGGGTACCAGCATTGGGTCGGGATATTGAAAAGTTTGAATTACCTTTGATTTGTTAATCTGGAATTTATTATGAATCGCCTTTTGTTGATTTGCTTTTTAGTGTTGAGTGTTACAGCGCAAGGTCAGTTTAAAAATATAAAGTTAGCGGAGCAAGTAGATGGAGTTTATCCGCCATTGGAACCCAGCATTGCGATCAACAGGAAAAACACAAAAAATATTGTAGCCGGGGTGGTGCTTGACCGTTCTATATACACGATGGATGGTGGAGAAACCTGGGCCGAATCGAAACTTGAATCACCCTATGGAGTTTATGGCGATCCAGCTGTGATTTCAGACGCAAAAGGGGACATTTATTTTTTCCATTTGGCAGATCCCAGTAAGCAAGGTCGGAGCAATGATGAATGGCTCGATCGGATTGTATGTCAAAAATCGACCGATGGTGGTAAAACATGGAGCAGTGGAGCTTCCATTGGCAACAATCCACCGAAAGATCAGGATAAACCCTGGCCAGCGGTACATCCGCGTAAACAATACCTCTGTACTACCTGGACCCAGTTTGATAAATATGGATTGACAGATCCCAACTGTCATTCTAACATTCTTTTCAGTAAATCAATGAATGCCGGTAAGAAGTGGACTGAGCCAGTGCAAATCAACCAAAACCCGGGCGATTGCATTGATGATGATAATACTGCCGAGGGCGCAGTTCCTGCGGTTGACGAAGAGGGTCGTGTTTACGTGGCGTGGTCCAGTCATGGAAATATTTATTTTGATCGGTCATTTGATGGTGGCGAAATGTGGCTTACTAATGATTTACTAATTGCAAAGCAGGAGGGAGGTTGGTCGATGGATATCCCGGGAATCAGCCGGTGCAATGGGATGCCAGTTTTAATGATTGATAACAGCAAGGGAAAACTTCATGGTAGTTTATACCTGGTGTGGGCTGATCAGAAAAATGGAACCACTGATACGGACATCTGGTTCATGCGATCAACTAACAAAGGTGATCTTTGGACACAACCTATGCGCATCAATCAGGATGGACCTGGTAAGCATCAGTTTCTTCCCTGGATGACGGTAGATCAGGGTACCGGGTATATTTATATTGTGTATTATGATCGCAGGGCCTATGATGATCTTCAGACCGATGTTTATATGGCTTATTCAACGGATGGGGGGAGTTCTTTCAAAGAAGTTAAAATCAGCGAAAGCCCTTTCATTCCTACTGAGACAAAATTCTTTGGCGACTATACTAACATCGATGCACACAAGGGAATCATTACCCCAATCTGGACACGCATGGATGATGGCCGCACCAGTGTATGGACCTCTGTAATCACCGATTCGGACTTATTTAAAAAGTAAAATTAACAATCAGCTCCATCTACTGCACAGGCCTCACCTTCCTGGGTGACTTGTTGGTTGCCAATTTGAGTTAAAGCCTGCACAAAAACATCTGCTGCCTGAGCACCCGAAATTCCATACTGATTATTAATAATATAGTATGGCACACCACTGATGCCGCGTTCGTGATTGAATTGTTCAGCTTCGGTTACGTCAGCAAGTAATTGATCTGAATTTAGCAGGGAAGAGATTTGGGTAGGATCCAATCCTGCTTTTTCAGCAATGGAAATCAAATTTTCCTGTTTGGTAAGATCAACCCCCTCCTCAAAGTAGGCTTTCATGAAGGCTTCCTTTACAGCCAGTTGCTTTCCTTGCTGCTTGGCATACCAAATGATGCGATGCGCATCGCGTGTATTAGGGGATACTTTTTGTTTTTCGAAATCAAACTTCAACCCCTCTTCGGCTGCAATAGCGGCTACGTGGCGGGTGATTTGGTTATATTTTTCTTCGCTGCCGAATTTCTTTGCGAGATACTCTTTTTGGTTAAATCCAGCTTTGGGGGTTTGCGGATTTAGTTCAAAGGGTAAATAGGACACTTCAAATTCGAACTGATCACTCAATTGTGTCATCGCTTTTTCAATTCTTCGTTTGCCAATGAAGCACCACGGGCAAACTACGTCTGAGGCGATTTCAATTTTGATTTTTGGCTTATTCATTCGGTTGAAATTTTAACATAAACACAACGTGAAGCAACAATAGTTCAATAAACTAGGTTTCAATAACACGCACACATTCAAGAAGGTTAAAATCAAATGGTAAATCTTAAACCTTTCACTTACCTTTGCCGCTTTCCTGCCTGAAAACAGGCTTAAAACTTGAAAATTATACACCCATGACTGTAACAGAACAAGCAAAATTCAAAGTAAAGGATCTTCAGCTGGCCGATTGGGGTCGAAAGGAGATCAGATTGGCTGAAGCCGAAATGCCCGGATTGATGGCACTTCGCGAAGAATTTGGAGCTCAAAAGCCATTGAAAGGAGCTCGTATTGCAGGTTGTCTTCACATGACAATTCAAACTGCTGTATTAATTGAAACTCTTATAGAACTGGGTGCAGAAGTTACCTGGTCATCCTGTAACATATTTTCTACACAAGATCATGCAGCTGCAGCCATTGCCAAAGCGGGTATTCCTGTATTTGCCTGGAAAGGAATGAATGAACAGGAGTTTGACTGGTGCATTGAACAAACACTGCATGCATTCAAAGACGGCAAGCCATTGAATATGATTTTGGATGACGGTGGTGATCTTACCAACATGGTATTGGATCGCTATCCTGAACTGGTAAAAGGTATTCGTGGAATTTCAGAAGAAACAACTACGGGTGTTCACCGTTTGGTTGAACGTCAGCACAATGGTAAACTTCCGTTGCCTGCTATTAATATCAACGATTCAGTTACTAAGTCGAAGTTTGATAATAAGTATGGTTGTAAAGAATCATTGGTGGATGCGATTCGCAGAGCTACCGATGTGATGATGGCTGGTAAAGTAGCCGTGGTTGCCGGGTATGGTGATGTGGGTAAGGGTTCAGCCGCTTCGTTGCGTGGAGCCGGTGCGCGTGTTATTGTTACCGAGATCGATCCGATTTGTGCACTTCAGGCGGCTATGGATGGATTTGCTGTAAAGAAAATGGATGTTGCAGTTAAGGAAGCTGACATTATAGTTACTGCTACTGGTAACTTTGGAATTGTATTGTCGCGTCATTTCGAGAACATGAAGGACAAGGCAATTGTTTGTAATATCGGCCACTTCGATAATGAGATTGATGTTGCCTGGTTGAAGAAGAATGCAACCCGCGATGAGGTTAAGCCTCAGGTTGATTTGTATACGTTGAAAAATGGTCGCCAGGTAATCCTGTTGGCGGAAGGACGATTGGTGAATTTAGGTTGTGCTACAGGCCACCCTTCATTTGTTATGTCGAATTCATTTACTAATCAGACATTAGCCCAGTTAGAACTTTGGACTAATACGGATAAATATGAAAACAAAGTGTACATGCTGCCAAAGCATCTGGATGAGAAAGTAGCTCGTTTACACCTCAAGAAAATTGGTGTTGAGTTGGAAGAACTTTCAGTGGAACAGGCCAAGTATATTGGTGTGGAAGCAAAAGGTCCGTTTAAACCAGATTATTATAGATATTAAGAACTACTAACTCTCTGCTTGCAAAAAAGAGAGTAATCCCGTGGCGAGTGCCACGGGATTCTTTTTTTAAATTGAAATAATTTTGTTTGTAACAAATTGCCTGTTGAACCGTCTTTTGCCATTGGAGGCAACCTGGCTGGTGATTGATAGAATACTGAATCCGTAAGTTCGTAGGCATTTCATTAGAAAATAAATTGACAGACAGATGGACAGTGTGCATAAAACTCTGATTACAACTGCGCGTATCACAGGAATCTGGTATTTGCTTCTGGCTATTGCCGGAGTTTTAGGTTTTATGATTTTTCATCCGCAAGTCTATGTTGCTGATCCGGTTGCTACGCTGGAAAACTTAACATCAAAAGAACCAATAGCCCGCGCCCGCCTCTTGTTTGAACTGCTTATAGTTGTTTCTCAAGCGCTGGCGGCAGTTTGGTTTTATAGGTTGTTTAAAGATATTAATAGTTGGGCCGCCTGGACACTAGGGATATGGGGAATGATGAATTCTGCGGTCATTATGGTAAGTGCCATTTCAATGGGCGCTGCCTTTGAGGTAGCTAACGCTACTCAACCCATTGAAAACAAATTGGCTTTGGTTCAACTTTTAAGTTCATTGATTTCAAATGCCTGGGGAGTGGGTAGCCTTTTCTTTGGTCTTTGGCTTATACCGATGGGCTATATCATTGTATCCTCTAATCGGATGCCGCGCTGGTTGGGCTTTATCTTAATCACAGGTGGCATTGGCTACCTGCTCAGTGCGTTTCTTAAATATGCTGGGGTAACCAGTCCACTGGTCGATACCTTGGTTATTCCTGCAACTGTTGGTGAGTTCTGGATAGTGGGATACTTATTGATTTTCGGAATAAGGCCATCGAATGAAAATAGTATGATTTCTAATACGGAAAAGGGTTCAATAGAATAAATGGATTTCAACATCAAAACAAAAGAGGTCTGCCATAGCTGAGGCAGACCTCTTTATTTACTTTTCACCAATTCTAGTTCTTTACTTCATATTTATACGATCTTCCATTTTTATTGGTGAGGATAACAACATTATCACAGGTGCCATCGCCAAAGTCGACCGTAAGTTCGCGATCGCCATGTTTAATTAATTTAACACCGCTTACCGGGATGATCACTCCTTCGGCTGCACAAGCTCTGCGATAAATTAGTCTTTCCAAAATCTCAATCGAATAACCGCGACCGTTGCGGAAAGTTCCCTGGGCCGTTCCATAAATAATCAGACGATCTAACAGATTATTTTCATTGCGTTCGTGCTCACGTCTGCGGCTAACTTCACGCGTAGCGACACGACCATCCGGCCAGGTAATTTTACCACCGGTAAGCACAACTTCGTACGTAGTAAGGGTATCAGTTACACTCACTACTTTTACTTCCCTGGTGCCTTCAATCTCAAGTCCGTTAATTGAGTAATCTTCGAACGTAATTGTCCACTGCGAACCAGCTTCATTCCAGCCCCCTTGATGACTAACAACTATAGCACCGCTGCGTACATTGCCACGCGGGTCTGTGCAACCAGCACCAAAATCCACTCGCAAGCTTCCTGCAGCTTTTGAGCCTGATCGGGTTAACGTTGCACAAAGTAATCGTTCATCCGATTGAATTCTTCCACCCGAAAGATCAGCATCGGTAGAGGCAAATGCTTCGGTGACCATATCATCACCGTCATCAAAATAGGAATCTTCGATTGCATCCAGATTAGCGTCTTCAATTTCTTCGGCAGAGAAATCCGGAGTTATTTCATCGTTGTTACACGATACCACGAGCGAGAGGGCAAGGCTTATCAATAGAACAGATAGTCCTTTCGATACGGCCAGTCCATTTTCCATCTTTAGCGTTTTCATAGTCTTCTTAAGTTTGTTTCAAATGCTTAGAGACTGCAGGCAAGACAAGGTTTAAGCGGAGATCTTCACAAAATGAAATTATTTTCCAATAGAAAATTCAATCAACGCGCTTAGACATCAATGCCATCAAAAGGTTTAAATGAATCTCATAATGAATAGAACAAGGTTTCGTCAAACTCAGGTTTTATCATTCTCAGAATTTTCTTCAACCAACTCGATTGTTACTTCCTTCTGATCAAAGTCTTGTCTGGTTCTTGGCAGCATAGGCCCCCCAACTATTCCAATTCCGGATAACGCCAGAACAATGAGCAGGATAAGCCCAACTGTTCGCAGAAATTTTTTAAAGCGAATCATATAATAGAATTAACGAGCTATGCGTTACTCGTTGGATTTAGTATGTGTTAATAAAAATTGTCAGGTCTCAATCGACCTGATAAGGAATGAATCCTTTAGCGATTATGCGGAGAAAGAATCTTCCTCGGAAGGTTGAGGACGATGTTTGAAGTGAATAAAATTGATATTCGAAATAATGGATTGCACTAGTCTATGATTGGCCTTGAGGGAAATGCGGGTGAGTCTATTCTGAGCCTGGAGAATGAAAAACTCATTTCGTATCCTGAAATTATCATGTACTGCAAGAATTTTATTTTCCTTTTCGAAGACGCAGCGAACTTTTTTAAGAGATTGTTTTGAGTAAACCCATTCAGTCTGGGTTTTGGATTTTACTGCCGGGGTTGCGTTTGCGGTGTATCCTGTAAAAAATCCCGCAATCACTGTAAAAGTAATTACCCAGCGGATTAAGAAGTTCCTGAAGCCAGTGTAGGGAATTGCATCCATAGTGTAAAAATAGTTATTTAATGGTTAAATCTTTCCCAACTGCGGATGTTGATTTTACTTCTGTGAGACTTTATCTGGTTTAGGTATTGTTCGTCAGTTGTTTTTGTGACTAATTCAAGAGCCCGTTCTGATGCCTGAGCTGCTTCCACTTGTTTGTTATTGACATATAAAAACCACGAATACTTATCCCAGGTTCTATAATCAGTTTCAATTTCATGATTGAATTTGATATTGAAGAGATAATACCGGACATCGGTTGGTATAAGATAGACTGTTGCCGATACCAGGATCGAAAGTACCAATGCTATTAGGGTAAATCGGGTTATATGCTGATTAGTAGATTTCGTAGTTAGAGAATAAAATACGCCTAGAATTAAGAACAGAAACCCGGCAATTGAAGGAACCTGGCTAAAAGGATAGAACTTTACAAGGAAAAGAAGATAGGTGAGTATGAAGGTGGTGGCGATGCGAAAGAAAAGTTCTGATTTATTTTTTCCCTTATGGATAGCATACCACACATTTTCAATAAGCATGGCTAATAGACCTGAAATCATGATTAAGGCATGAAAGGGGGCGTGGAAAAATTTCATTCCTAATCCTGCTGCGAACAGCCCAAATCCGATAAACGCATATTTTCTCATAGATTGATTATTAGTGCTTAAGCCGAATTTGATTTATTTCCCGTGCCTGCTCCAGATGCCTTTTTTCATGCGCAACCATAATATCAAAGGCTGTTTCCAATTTGTACACGATCATTCTGTTTGCTGGTGATGAAATCACGGTTCCATTTTCAATTAAGTCTTCGCTGGATGTAATCAGATTTTTCAACTCCTATTGATGTTTTTCGAACTGATCCAGAATATCACCGCGAACCAAGCTGATCGCTGGCTCCCAGATGGGAAATGTTTTCATTTTTTTTCTTCGGTCTGGGTTTACGGCATCGAGCACGATTTTGCCAAAAAACTTTGTAATAAATCCGATTTTTCCATAGCGCGGAGTATAGTAGGTTTTGTTGCGAACCTGATCCAGGATTGGGTAATAACTCTCGTTGACAACGATCAAATGATGAATACATTGAGCCACACTCCATTGCTGGGCATTCGGTTTCCAGTTAATTTCATCTGCAGTGAGGGAAGCAAATTCACTGTTAAATAAGTTGGTTAGTGCATCCAGATCTTTACTCCAGCGGTCCGATTTCATTTTGATTCTTTTTATAAAAATAACCTAATCTGAAGTAAATTGCCGCACTCAGTTCTTTTAAGTTTTACCAACCTGAAATTCTCGCTTGAATAAAGTACCTACCTCACTAATCAATCGTTTACCTCTGGTGGGTGCAGCCCTGATTTGGACAGGCTTTTATGCATGGGTACTTCACCAACACTTTGGGTTTGAATGGAGAATTGCTTTTTGGGATTCATTCATTTTTAACCTTTGGATATTAAACGCTGCCTTGCTTGTAGGAACGCTGTTAAATTATTTACCTAAGACGGGTATTTTTCAAATCGTAATTGGGCTTGGCCTTTTGTTAGCGTTTACTGCTCAATGGATTTCCAACGAGGCTATCATTCGAATTATTCCTGAGGAAACTGCATATCTTGAATTCCTTGCAAAGTCAACTCCTGTGCGCTGGGCGTTAGGGTTTGTCATTATTACGGGAGTTGGAGTCGGGATGATTTACTATCTGCGATGGAAGGAGTTGATGGAAGTACAAAGTCGAGAAACTGATATGGCTGCGCTTGCCCGTGAAGCGGAACTACAAAAGTTGCAATTGCAACTTCAGCCTCACTTTTTATTTAATAGTTTAAATTCAATAAATGCGTTGATTATTGTTCACCCTGATCAGGCCCGGCAGATGGTGCAACAACTTTCTGATTTTCTCAGGCTAACGTTAAAACGAGCCGATGAGCCCTGGGTATCGTTGGCTCAGGAGTTGGAATATCTCGAAACTTATCTGGCTATTGAAAAAGTTCGATTTGGTCACCGGCTTGAAGTTAAGTTACAGATTGATGAATCGGCACAAACCTGGTCTATACCAACACTTGTGTTGCAACCTCTTTTAGAGAATGCCATTAAGTTTGGCCTTTACGGCACCACGGGCCAGATTAGTATAGAGTTAACTACAAAAGCAATTGATGATCAATTGGAGATTAAGATCACAAATCCTTTTGATTCTGATATGCAATCTTCATCAGGGAGTGGTTTTGGCCTTGCAGGTTTACAGAGAAGACTGTATTTGATTTATGCCCGTAATGATTTACTTCAAACTAAAACCTTGGAAAATAAATTTACTGTTAACCTGAAACTGCCTATCCGATCATGATCAAAGCCATATTGATTGACGATGAACCCTTGAGCCGGGAAATTTTAAAGAGCTATCTCCGTAAGTTTCCTTCCATTGAGGTTGTGGATGAATGCAATGACGGGTTTGAAGGGGTTAAGTCGATTCAGCAGCATCAACCCGACTTGGTGTTTCTAGATATTCAAATGCCTAAGATCAATGGCTTTGAAATGC
Source organism: Cyclobacteriaceae bacterium (assembly GCA_035408225.1). Lineage (GTDB taxonomy): Bacteria > Bacteroidota > Bacteroidia > Cytophagales > Cyclobacteriaceae > ELB16-189. The sequence continues at coordinate 13,375 of DAOOCD010000065.1, forward strand.
TGGAACTGATTAACCCTGTGCCATCGGTTATTTTTATAACTGCTTTTGATGAGTACGCCTTCAAAGCATTTGAAGCCAATGCGATTGATTACTTACTCAAACCGGTTTCGGAAGAACGTTTTCAGAAAGCGATCCAGAAATATTTGGATAAAACTTCAGGCACACCTGGCAAAACAGATGACTTATTAGCTATAATGGCTCATTCGCCTTCTCAAAACAACCGCATCGTTGTAAAGACAGGAAACAAAGTAAAAATTATACCGATTCATGACATTCACTATCTGGAAGCCGATGACGACTTTGTTAAAATCGTAACTGTCGAAGGATCTTTTTTAAAAAATAAGACTTTGTCATTCTATGAACAAACACTCGATCCCCAGCAGTTTGTTCGTGTCCATCGCTCATATATCCTTCATATTAGTCAGATTACTAAAATTGAACCTTATCAAAAGGAGACACATATGGCGGTGTTGCGAAATGGTCAGCAAATTCCAATTAGCAAAACGGGATACGGTAAATTGAAATCAATATTAGGGCTTTAAGCGAGATGGGCATGCCTGAAAATCTCAAGTCAATCCTGTATTATCAATGCATGGACTATGTAATGCAACGAATTGAAACTGCCAGGCAAGCATTAAGCTATGCGCAGGAATCCGCCAATGCAGAGGAGAAGAGCAGTGCCGGAGATAAATACGAAACTGGCCGGGCCATGGCGCATCTCGAAAGGGAAAAAGCCCTGGAGCAACTGAATGAGGCAACCAAACTTAAGTCAGCCCTTGAGAAAGTACTTCAGACTAATACCAGAGAAAGAGTAAGTCTGGGGAGTATAGTTTTTACAGATACCCGTAATTTTTATTTAGCGATCAGCGCGGGTAAACTAACCTTCGCGGGAGTAGAGTTTGTGGCGTTAGGGCCCGCTTCGCCATTAGGGGCCACATTAATGGGTTTACAAAAAGGAGATCGATTCACCTTTAATAAACAAACCCTTGTGATAACAGAAATTCAATAGGTTATTCGATTTTCAAATTCAACTAAATTCATTTTGCTTTGTTACTTAAAGAGATGAAAATAAAGGTTTGGCTTCATGCATTTCGGTTACGCACACTTCCGCTTGCGTTGGCGTGTATTGGCATGGCCGGTTTTCTGGCAGCTGCAGCTGGCAAATTTGATCTGGTTCTTTTTACACTTTGTTGCTTAACTACCATTTTTCTGCAAGTGCTCTCCAATTTAGCGAATGACTATGGTGATTCTTTAAACGGTGCCGATCATGAGGGCAGGAAAGGCCCTTTGAGAGCCGTTCAATCGGGCGTAATTTCAGCTGCTCAAATGCGCAGTGCGGTTATAGTATTTTCATTACTGAGTCTCATCTGCGGATTATTTCTTTTGTGGGTATCATTCGGCACTAATTGGCGCGCCATGGCCTTGTTTTTTTGTTTAGGGTTGATGAGCATAGCAGCTGCCATTGGTTATACAGTGGGTAAGAAACCCTATGGCTACATAGGCCTTGGGGATATCTCCGTGTTGATTTTTTTTGGATTGGTTGGCGTAATGGGCTCATACTACCTGTTTACCCACACTATTAGCTGGAAAGAACTATTGCCCGCCCTCAGTTGTGGTCTTTTTTCTATAGCAGTGTTGAATATTAACAACATACGGGATATAGAATCTGATCGCATTGCCGGTAAGTACTCCATTCCTGTAAGGATTGGGAAGGAAATGGCCGTCAGATATCATTGGATTTTATTGATAGGAGGTATTTTGTCTGCCATTGTTTACATAATTCTGCATTATAAGTCTCCGTGGCAGTTCCTTTTTCTGATCACGGTTCCATTATTTGTTAAAAATGGCTTATCCATTCATCACAAACCTTCTGAAGAGTTGGATCCTTTCCTCAAACAAATGGCACTTTCTACCTTATTATTTGTTCTTTTGTTTGGGATTGGCTTAATCCTTTAAAAACTTGATTTAAATCATCTTTTTTAGCACTTTTGATACAATGGCGAAAGTAGAATTCAATATTGCGTGCACGCTCTGCGACCACCTGAAAGATTCATTATTCAATGGTTTGAATCCTGAGGACATGAGCAGGATTAATAATCACAAAACCTGTATTCAATATAAGAAGGGACAGAATATTTTTTATGAGGGCACTCGCCCAACCGGCTTGTACTGCATGAATGGCGGCAAGGTGAAGGTGTATAAAAACAATGTTCAGGGTAAAGAATTTATCATATACATTGCAAAGCCTGGTGATTTTTTAGGCTATCGCGCTTTGTTGAGTGAAGACTTTTATAAAGCCACAGCCACGGTGCTGGAAGATGCCAAGATTTGCTTTATCCCCAAAGAAAGTTTTTTTGAAGTGCTGCAAAAGAATCCAGTCTTTATGAGACGAGTGGTTCAGGCAGTTTGTAATGAGATGGGCATCATGGAAGAAAAGCTTGCAGAACTCGCGCATAAATCCGTACGCGAACGATTGGCTGCCAATCTTCTTATGCTCAAAGAAACCTATGGCATGGAAGGCGAAGGGAGTACATTAATTGAGTTGGCACTATCCCGCGAAGATCTCGCGAGTATTGTCGGTACAGCAACTGAAACGGTCATCCGGTTATTATCTGAATTCAAGAATGACGGTCTCATAACCTTTGAAGGAAAAAAAATCCGGGTGCTTGATGCAAGAAAACTTGCCAAGCAGGCGGACCTGATCATAGCCTGATTTTGATCTGGTTAAATAATTAAATCCAATTTTCTTATCGAATTGATTATCAGGGTTAAGTCCACTTGATAGTCCAATCAAAACTGATAAAAGTCATCTTTTTCGTTGATACCCATCATTAGCCTGCGGGAGGGTATGTAATACTTTTGGTTGTATTTAAACCACTAAGATTATGAAACGGATATTGGTTCCCTGCGATTTTTCCGACCCAGCGGTGCAGGCCTTTAAGTTTGCCGTGGATATCGCTAAAGAAAGCAGAGGTGAGGTTATCCTGCTCAACGTAGTTGAGTTACCGGTGATGCACGAAAGCGTGCTGATGCCCACACTCTCTTTTGAAGAGGCTTTCATCAAAGACATGAAAGCTCATGCAGAAAAGAATTTTGCAAAAATGAAAGACAAGTGGGCTAAAGAAGGACCTAAGGTTACTTCATTTGTTGAATTTGGCGGAGCTACTCCAACGATTCGTGATTTTGTTAAAGATAATAAAATTGATCTTCTGGTTATGGGCACCCATGGGGCCAGTGGACTTAAAGAATTTTTTGTAGGTTCTAATACTGAAAAAATTGTTAGGACATCAGAGGTACCTGTAATCGCT
>DAOOCD010000066.1:0-16415 GCA_035408225.1 Cyclobacteriaceae bacterium
AAATTTGTATAAGCAACTTCCCAATCGTTTTGAGAAATTATATTGAGGATCTCCGCCCTGTGCCGGAAGAGTCTTTCCCACATGTAATCTCTTGCTTTGATAGGCTCCTTCTCCACCACTGAAATTCTGCTGGCTTCAACGATATCCTCTTCAATTAATTCATAAAAGGATAATTGAATTTGAATAACCTGATTTACAGTATTAAGTGTTTTTGCAATCTCTACACGTGTGCGCGTAGCATTTTCGAGAATTTGAATCCTTTGCTCGTTTCTCCATGTAATCAAAACTGAAATGGCAGAGAAAACGATAGAGACTACAGTCATCAATTCACCGATGGTAATTCGATTATCTATTGAAAAGGGTACCTTCATGTATCAAGCCGGTATATACTTCTTAAACCAACTTTGAATCGTCATTTGAATGACACCCAGAAAGGCTTCTTTGAAAATGCCCACTGACATTTTGCTTTGGCCGCGGGTACGGTCCGTAAATACAATCGGCACTTCATTCAGTCGAAAGCCATATTTCCAGGTTAGAAATTTCATTTCTATCTGAAAGGCATAGCCCACAACCTTAATTTCATCGAGCGGGATGGTTTCCAGTACCTTTCTGCGATAGCAAACAAAGCCGGCTGTTGTATCATGAACCGGAATGCCAGTAATAAGTTGTACATACTTACTGGCAAAAAAAGAGAGTAGCACCCGGCCCATGGGCCAGTTAACTACGTTTACACCCGTTGCATAACGTGAACCGATAGCCAGATCATTGCCCCATTCGGCACACGTTAGGTAAAGATTAACCAGGTCTTTGGGGTTGTGCGAAAAGTCTGCATCCATCTGCAACACAAAATCATAGTGATGTTGCATGGAGTACCGAAAGCCTTCGATGTACGCGGTGCCAAGCCCGGCTTTACCTGGCCGCTGCAATAAGTGAAGGCGTGTTATGTTTTCATTATTGTAATTCTTCTGCAAGTCTTTAACCATTTCTGCAGTGCCATCCGGAGAGTTGTCATCCACAATCAGAATATCGAAATCCTTGGGCAAAGAAAAGACCGTATCAATGATCAGGGTGATATTCTCCTTTTCATTATAGGTAGGTATAATGACGATCGCGTTATTCAAAAGCCTTTTGGTTAAAATCTGAAAGGGTGTTTCAGTACTAACAAATCTAAATAAAAGTGGTTGTGAAACAATCAGGTGTGCGAGGAACCTTCAGGAAAATGGACTGCTGGCTGGTTTGAATTGACAGAATGCCTTATCATTGAGCCGGAAACAGAGAATTTTAATGAATAAATGTGTTTTTTTAGACCGCGATGGAGTACTCAATAAGGATAATCCAAAGTATACTTATTCAGTAGAGAATTTCGAAATCATCCCCGGAGTAGTGGAAGCGATAACTTTGTTAAAAGATGCCGGATACTTATTGGTTGTTGTTACCAATCAGTCGGGGATTGCACAAGGGCTTTATACGCAGGAGCAAATGCAGGAATGCCACGCCTACTTCCAAAAGACCTGTGGCAACCGGATTGATCATTTTTATTTTTGCCCTTACCATCCTTCTGTAACAGCCTCAATAGCACGTAAGCCCGGTTCATTGATGTTTGAAAAAGCGATTGCAAAATATGGCATTGATATTTCTCAATCCTGGATGGTTGGCGATCGTGGCCGTGATATTATTCCGGCCCGTGTGTTAGGCATTCGCACCATACAAATCGGCAATGAAATCGAACCAGAAAATATGGCTGATCATCGTGTGGAAACTTTGTTGGAAGCTGCTGGCTTAATTCTTTCCTGATCAAAAACTCAACTTCAATTTAACAATAGGCTCAGCCAGTTTTGGAAAGTTACTTGTGACGTAAAGGCGATCAGACATTTTTTTATTTGCGAAATAACCTTCGGGCGTAACGCGCATAGAAAACTTCAGGCGGCTATTTCCCTCACGACCAAGCTTCATTTTACTTTCCAGGTTTTTCATTTTGTTAGAATGAAATAAGGATTGGTGCATAATCAATGCAGCAGCAGAGGGCACACCGATTATTACTCCGGGTGATTCTGAACCAATCAGGGCAACGATTCCTAGTCCGATCAGGGCTGCACCGCCACTGGCTAAATTAATCGTGCTACCTTGCTTCTTGGTCAGATAAACACCTTTCACGGCCTTTTGTCCCCACACTGTTCCGGCAATAGCTGTACCAGCGGGTATCAATAACAAACCCATGTTTACTTCATCTTGTATCGCTTCTGCTGCAGCTGTAAATCCCAGCCCGGTTGTAATCCAGGTTAATGATGAAATGATGTCCACATCGCCTACCGTGTAGTCGTATTTTTTTGCCACATTATTACCTATTATTAATCCTGTAACCCCACCGGCTAAAAGGGATGTGCCTACGAGATTAAGGTTATCAGTATTAGTTGCGCCTACACCCAATACTGCTACCCCAGGCGCAAGCAGTCCGTAATGTCGCATCATTTCAATGTGTCCTTCAGATACTTGTTTTTTCTTTTGAATCTGAAAAGCCGCTTCTCCTAATGAAATACTTCCAACCGTTGAAAGGGCTAATGCCAACTTACCCGTATTGTCAGAATCGCCACCTATAGCCAAGCCCAAAGCAAGACCGTAACCTAAGCCAAGAAATTTTCCTGTATTTCCGGCCCGGATAGTTCCGCGGGTGATTCCCTCATATTTCTTGGGATTCATAACAGGACCTAGTTGCCATAAACCTGCCATGATTAAGGGAATACCCACAGCCGCAGCTTCTTCCATTTCTGTAATTGCTACCAGGCTGATTCCATAGTATAAACCATAAATTCCATTGGTAAGTCTGTCCCGCGGCCGTAGTTCAAAATCATATTCATCAGAAGGTTGTGGTTGTTGGGTTGTAAACTCCCCATCCCACTGGGCCTTCATCTGCGCATACTTTGCCTTCTCTTCTTCTGACATTCGCTGGTAATAGTTTACCAGGTACTCCTCATAGTCGTTAACATAAGAAGTTTCGTTAACGGTAAGAGAGTCGCCCTTCACTTTCTTTTGCTGAATCTTTTTGTAGGTGTCTTTATTTAATTCAGACCAATACCCTTTAGCTGTGTATAGCTCCTGGGCTTGTGCATGCCAGCTACCGGCCAGGAGAAAAACTAAAAGAAAAATCAGGTAAGAGTTCCTATTGAAATTCATAGGCACAATTTTTTTCCAGTTTATAACAATGGGTATTCACTTTAGGAATGAATACCCATTAACTAAATGTAGTCAGTTTTTTTATACCGTTTCTACTTCAGCAAGCTCTTTTGCTAATTTTTGCTGGATTTCAAAAGGAACTGGTAAATATTCTGTAAAATGCTGACTAAAACTGGCACGACCTTGAGATAATGATCGCAACGAGGTGGAGTAACGATCTAATTCGGCAAGTGGGGTTTTTGCTTTAATCACCTGGTAATTGCCATTTGTATCAATTCCAACAATCAGTGATCTTCGGGTTTGTAAATCACCCATTACGTCACCCATAATTTCCTCGGGGACTCTTACTTCTAAATCATAGATTGGCTCGAGTAACTGAGGTTCAGCTTTCATAAAGGCATCTTTAAAGGCCATCATGCCTGCAATCTTAAATGAGATATCATTGGAATCAACCGGATGCATTTTGCCATCATGCACCATCACGCGTACATCCCGTACATACGAACCCGTGATTGGGCCTTCCTCCATTTTTTCCATTACGCCTTTTAATATGGATGGAATAAATCGTACATCAATAACACCCCCCACAATACAATTATAGAAAACCAATTTGCCGCCCCATTCAAGATCAATTACTTCTTTGCCCCGCACGGTAAATTCAGTTGGCTCGGGCATTCCTTCATAGTAGGGTTCGATTTTTATGTAAACTTCGCCAAATTGCCCCGCTCCGCCTGATTGTTTTTTATGACGATAGTTTGCGCTGGCAGGCCTGCGGATGGTTTCGCGATAGGAAATGCGAGGGGTAATAAAGTCAACATTTAGTTTATACATATTCTCCAGAAACCATTTGCAAACAGTAAGATGCAATTCGCCCTGGGCTGATAAGATCAACTGCTTAAGTTCTTTGGAATATTCCATATTCAGCGTGGGATCTTCCTGGTGAATTTTACTTAGCACCTCACCAATCTTTTCATTATCGTTTTTACTTTTGGCAATCACCGCAACGCGGATACGTGGCTGCGGAAATTCAATAGGCTTAATTGTAACATCAAAGCCTTTGGCATGCAAAGTTTGATTTGTGTAGGTGTCTTTAAGTTTTAACGTGGCGCCTAAGTCTCCGGCAACTAATTTGTCCACTGAGTTGCGGGTTTTTCCATCCATGATGAACAGTTGGTGAATTCGTTCTACTGAACCTGTTTGGCTGTTGATCAATTCAGAATTGGTCGTCACTTCACCAGAGATAACTTTAAAGAATGAGAGCTTGCCCAGGTTAGGCTCCAGATGCGATTTGAAAATGAAAAGTACGGTTGACTTACTGGGATCGCATGGAATTTCTTTTCCGTCAATCGTAATTTCAGGTTTTGCTTCGCGTGGGGTAGGAGCAACATTATCAATGAAACCCATCATACGCCCAGTGCCCATATTCTTTTTGGCCGACATCACGAAAACCGGAAATACATCATGATGGATCATGCCTTCCTTTAGTCCCAGTCTTAGTTCATCTTCATCCAATGTTCCTTTCTCGAAATATTTCTCCATCAACTTCTCATCATTTTCCGCAGCCTTTTCTACCAATTCATTGTGAAGCCGGTCAGCTTTTTCCTTTTCAGAAGCAGGGATGGGTAACTTCTCGGGTTTTCCGCCATCAGCAGGAAACCTGTACAATACCATTTTGAGTAAGTCGATGATCTCATTAAAATCGACCCCCTGATTTAGCGGGTATTGCATTTGGGTAACCTTCGGTCCAAAATGAGCTTTTAAGGATTGAAGAGAACTTTCAAAGTCTGCTTTGGGATGATCGATTTGATTAATAGCAAAGAGAACGGGCTTATTAAATTCTTCAGCGTAGTTCCAGATTAACTCTGTGCCAACCTCGACTCCATGACTGGCGTTGATAGCCATTACACAAGTATCTGCAACCCTCAATGACGCGATCATCTCTCCGGCAAAATCATCGAGTCCTGGAGTGTCTATGATATTTATTTTATAATCTTTCCACTCGGTGTGGAGAGGTGTTGCAAATACTGAATTGCCGCGTTCTTGTTCTATTTCGTGATAATCGCTGATCGTATTCTTACCTTCAATGGTACCTCTTCTGTGAATAATACCAGCTTCAAATAACATGTCTTCGGCAAGAAGAGTTTTGCCGGACTTTGGCGCCCCCAGCAAGGCAATATTCTTGATGTGTTTGTCATCGTAGATTTTCATAGGATGTGGAGTTTAAGGTGAAACATAGGCGGGAATTGATGAAATGAAGATACCTGTTGATCGGAGCAGATAAAAATGATTTATGTCATGCCCGGGCATGATTACTGTTTTTGATTTGATTTTGAGTTTTTTTGAGGATACATGGATGTGACAAGCGGTAGGTAATGAGGTAGATGTCCCTACATCTTAAAGGCACGGAACATTTATACCCACAAAAAAAGCCAGATTAGAGTCTGGCTTTTTGATCTCAAAAAATCTTTGCTTACAGTTTTACAGGCTGCCCTTCATTTTGGTAGCCCAGCAGTTTCATCATGCTTTCGCTTGTTTGTTCTTTGGCGAATAGTTCGGTAGTGATTTCACCATCTTCATTGCGGTTGATCAGCACATGTTTCGGGGCAGGTATCAGGCAGTGTTGTATTCCACCATACCCGCCCAACGACTCCTGATAAGCGCCAGTGTGGAAGAAACCAATGTATAATGGTTCTTCATCCGTGATCATCGGCAAGAAAACTTCCCCGGTATGGGCTTCTGAGTTGTAGTAATCATGACTGTCGCAGGTAAGGCCGCCAATATTTACTTTGTGATAAGGATCATCCCACTTGTTGATGGACAGCAGAATATATTTTTGGTTGAGCCCCCACACATCCGGCAAATGTGTAATGAATGATCCATCAATCATGTACCAGAGCTCTTTATCGTTCTGCAACTTCTGGTCTACCATGGAATATAATACAGCGCCACTCTCACCAACAGTAAAACTTCCAAACTCAGTGAAGATATTAGGTACGGGTACATTATTCTTTTCGCAAATCCACTTTATATTTTCTACGATCTGTTCAATCATGTACTTATAATCAAACTGGAACGTGAGCGAAGTTTTAATAGGGAAGCCACCGCCAATATCAATCGAATCCAACGTATCGCAGATCTTTTTCATTTCGCAATACTTGAAAATGAAGCGACTAAGTTCACTCCAGTAATAAGCTGTGTCTTTAATGCCGGTATTAATGAAGAAGTGCAGCATCTTCAGTGAAGCTTTGCCGCTGGGCTGAATTTTCTCTTTATACAGAGGCACGATATCGCTGTAGCGGATACCTAAGCGGGATGTATAAAACTCAAATTTAGGTTCTTCATCGGCTGCAACCCGAATGCCCACCTGATAAGGCAGGTTTACATTTTTTTCATAGGTGTCGATCTCACTCAGATTATCAAGGATGGGAACGCAGTTGAAACCATCATTCAACAAGTCGGTGATGTACTCTTTATACTTCGGCATTTTGAAGCCGTTGCATAAGATAAAAGTCTCTTTCGAAATTTTTCCTCGTTCAAACAATGACCGAACAATTGGAATATCAAATGCTGAAGATGTTTCAATGTGAACATCGTTCTTCAGGGCCTCTTCCAATACAAAATCATAGTGTGATGATTTTGTACAGTAACAGTATGTGTATTTTCCGTTATACTTGAACCGCTCGATTGCATTATTGAACGTTGCCTGGGCAAACCGGATGTTCTCGCTGATGCGGGGCAGATAGGTGATCTTAAGGGGAGTTCCGTACTGTTTGATAATGTCCATCAGGGGCACATCATTGAACAGCAATTCGTGGTCTCTTACCTTGAATTCTTTCTGTGGAAATTCGAAGGTTTGTTCAATTAGCTCGCGGTAACTCTTCATCGTTGTTGTTCGTTGTTCGTTCGTGGTTGTTGGCTTCTGATCTACTCCCTAAACAACGATCAACTGTATAACCATCAACCAAAAATTGAGGTGCAATATTGCTATAATTTTGCCATCTTTGCAATACATCAAAACCACATGGTTAATCGCATTTCCCGCATGATTTTCAACCCCGTTCCCACGGGTCTTCATGCCTTGCCCGACTTCTGACGGGCTGGAAATGAGGCCTTTTTGGCCATTTTTTTAAGATTATCCTATTTATTCAAAAGTTTAATTTGTAGTTCCTGTGAAAGAGATAAAGATCATCGAAGTAAAATCCGAAATAGGTGCCGGCACCCGGGGGGCCAGTTTAGGCGTGGAGGCGATGAAGATAGCCAGTCTGGATTTGAAGTCGGACCTGTTCAGAAAGTTTGATTCTATTGAGGTTGAAAATGTGAATGAACTTCTCTTTGATGGGGCCGAGCATGCTCACGCCAAGTTCATTGATGGAGTGTTAATTATGGAAGAGCGGGTTTGCCTTGAAGTATATGAGCAAATTTTTGATGACTTCTTTCCATTGATTATGGCAGGCGATCACTCGACAGCGTATGGTACAATTGCTGGAATAAAGAAGGCTTATCCTAAGAAACGTATTGGTGTGATCTGGATCGATGCTCATGCAGATATTCATACGCCATACACAACACCTTCGGGCAACATGCATGGAATGCCCTTAGCGATGGCCTTTGGATTTGATAACTATGAATGTAAGGTTAATGATCCAAGGGGAGAAACGGTAGACTATTGGGAGCAAATAAAGAATGTGGGTATGCAAGGCCCTAAAATTACACCAGAAGACCTGGTTTATATTGCAGTGCGCGATCTTGAGAAGCCCGAAAATTATCTTCTCAACAAATACAATATAAACTTCATCGAAGTAGAAGAAGTAAAAAAATTTGGTGCGGCAACCATTGCAGGCAAGGCGTTGCAAATGCTTGATCATTGTGATGTGATTTACGTTTCGTTTGATGTGGACAGCATTGATAGCCGCTTTTCCACTGGCACAGGCACACCTGTGCCCAACGGACTTACCGTTGAGGAAGCAAAAGTCTTGAATGCAGAGCTCTGCAAGGATCCGAAAGTATGTGCCTGGGAAATTGTAGAGGTTAATCCAACCCTTGATACTGAAAATCGAATGGCCGAAAGTGCATTTGAAATTCTGGAGGCCTCGGCCAAATCAATCATGAGCCGGCCGGTAATGGCTGAATAAAGACTAGTTACGCTAATTCTTTTCAGCTAGCCCTGTTAATGCTTTAATCGTGCTCATCAGGTTGCTTCGAACAACTGGATCTGTAAACATTCTTGGAATACTGCTAGGCATTGACAAAATGCGATAAGTAACTTTTACTTGTTGAGGTGTTACCTGCTCTAGTCGCCAGCTACCCGATAACTCCAATCGGGTTACATCCTCCTTAATGGGTGCAAGTTTAGAATCAATCAAAGATTGAAATTCAATAAAAAGTTCTTTCCCGGGAATTTTTTCCAATTGATTGTATCTAAGAAAGTGATCCTGATCGCTTACAGGCCAGGGAATATCATGATAAGAATACTCAAGCCAAACCGAATCCGATTGAGGATAAATTTTAAAACCGTTCACGTGAGTCTGCCAGAGTTTGATTTTGGATGCATCTTTAATGATTGAAAGAATTTCATACATCGAGGCATTAACCAGGAACTCACTTTTCACTTCACGTGCTTTTACTGCAGGCACCTTGCCAGGAAATGTAATCCAGCGTTCAAAAATAAAAACAGGAGAATCTTCTTTGACCAGATCGAACTTTTCAATTTCTGAAACTTGTGCGCTCAAAGGCTCGCTAATAATCAGGAGGTATGCAAGCAGGTGGATACTGAGGAAAGTTAATTTTCTAAACAAGATCACGCGTATTAATAATCTGAATTGTCAAAGATAATCTACTATACATCCAAGACAATTAACTTAGGTAAAACCCTTATTGAATCTTAATGATTTATTTTGATCATAACTCACTCGATAATTGTTAAACGTAGGATTTAGTGATATTGTATTTGGATATCCACTGAAGAAATGGATTATTTAAAACCTTAGATTTTAGTATTGTAGGGTTGTACCTATTGCGTATTTTCGCAACAAATTTTGAACCGCCATGAGCCAAAACAGACCGATCTCCGCGTTTATTGAAAAAAACTATCTCCATTTCAACGCTGCTGCCTTGGTGGACGCAGCCAAAGCCTATAAAAAACACATTGCTGATGGAAAAAAGATGCTGGTGTCTGTGGCTGGCGCGATGAGTACCGGTGAATTGGGAATCAGCTTTGCCGAAATGATTCGTCAGAATAAAGTGCATATTATCTCTTGTACGGGTGCTAACCTCGAGGAAGATATCATGAACCTGGTGGCACATTCGCATTACAGACGCATTCCAAACTATCGCGATTTAACACCTGAACAGGAGTGGGATTTACTCCAAAATCATTTGAACCGTGTTACGGATACATGTATACCCGAGGAAGAGGCTTTCCGCAGATTGCAGGCGCATTTGTTTAAAGTGTGGAAAGATGCTGAAGATAAAGGTGAGCGTTTGTTCCCGCACGAGTTTATGTTCCGCATGATCAACAGCGGTGTCTTGAAGCAATATTATGAGATCGATCCCAAGAACTCCTGGATGATTGCTGCGGCTGAGCGCAACATGCCGATGGTAGTACCCGGATGGGAAGATTCTACCATGGGAAATATTTTTGCTTCCTATGTGCTGACCGGTGAATTGAAAGCCTCTACAATGAAGAGCGGTATTGAATATATGGTTTGGCTGGCCGATTGGTATACAAATAACGCAGGCGAACATGGAATCGGTTTCTTCCAGATTGGTGGCGGTATTGCTGGTGACTTCCCGATTTGTGTAGTGCCTATGTTACACCAGGATCTGGAACGTGATGGAGTTCCATTCTGGAGTTACTTCTGCCAGATCAGCGATTCAACTACGAGCTATGGTTCATACTCAGGTGCAGTGCCCAATGAAAAAATAACGTGGGGAAAACTCAGCATTGACACTCCTAAGTTTATTGTCGAGAGTGATGCGACAATTGTTGCTCCATTAATGTTTGCCTATATACTTGACATGTAAATCAGATTTGAGTATTGAGTCATGAGATGTGAGAGTGTATTGAGAAGGTTATCTCAAGTTCTCATATCTTATATCTCATATCTCACGACTCCATTATGAACTTAGATCTCACCCTTCGCACGGAAATACAGAAAGCTGTTGATGCACTCTTTAATCAGTCAGTGGATCAAGTTCAATTGCAGCCAACCAATGCTGAGTTTGAAGGTTCTCATACGCTGGTGTGTTTTCCGATAGCGAAAATTTCCAAGAAGGGACCGGAAGAAACCGCGCGCCTGATTGGAGAGTATTTGCAAACTAATTCAGGTATTGTTAGTCACTTTAATGTGGTGAAGGGTTTTTTAAATCTGGTCATTACTGATGCAGTATGGGTACAGGTTTTCGAAGCGATTTATTCTAATCCTTCCTTCGGAATCACACCTCCAACAGGAAAGGAAGTCATGGTGGAGTATTCGTCACCCAATACCAACAAACCGTTGCACTTAGGTCACTTGAGAAATAATTTTCTTGGGTATTCTGTAGCCGAGATATACAAGGCCTTGGGGTACAATGTTCACAAAGTTCAGATCATCAACGATCGCGGCATTCACATCTGCAAGTCGATGGCTGCCTGGAAATTATTTGGCCATGGAGAAACTCCGCAAAACACTGGAACGAAAGGCGATAAACTGGTTGGTAAATATTATGTTGAGTTTGACAAGAATTATAAGAGCCAGATAAAAGAACTAATAGCAAGTGGTGTGGCTGAAGCAGAAGCTGAGAAGCAAGCACCCATCATGAAGCTTGCTGTGCAGATGTTGCAACAGTGGGAAGCCAAAAATCCGGAAACCCTTGAGTTGTGGAAAACAATGAATGGTTGGGTGTACACGGGATTTGATGCTACCTACAAACGCATGGGTGTTGATTTTGAAAAGTTGTACTACGAATCAACAACGTATCTACTCGGTAAGGAGGAAGTATTACGCGGGGTTGAGCAAGGTGTGTTCTTCAAAAAAGAGGATGGCTCTGTATGGGTTGACCTAACCGCAGATGGTCTCGATCAAAAAGTATTATTGCGTTCAGATGGAACTTCGGTATATATGACGCAAGACATCGGCACTGCTATTTTGCGTTTTCGCGATTTTCCTAAAATAGAAGGCCAGGTCTATACTGTTGGTAACGAACAGGAATACCACTTTAAGGTATTGTTTTTGATTTTGGGTAAGCTGGGTTATGAGTGGGCAAGGAAATGTTATCATTTGTCGTACGGCATGGTTGATTTGCCTACTGGCAAAATGAAAAGTCGTGAAGGTACGGTGGTAGACGCAGACGACCTGATGGATGAGATGGTGGCGGAAGCCGAGAAGCAAACCCGTGAGTTGGGAAAAATTGATGAGTCGACCGATCAGGAGATCAAGGAATTATCGGAGATGATCGGATTAGGTGCGTTGAAATTCTTTCTACTTAAAGTAGATCCGAAGAAACGCATGATGTTTGATCCAAACGAATCTATTCAATTGCAGGGTCACACCGGGCCATTCATTCAATATACCCACGCTCGTATAAAATCGATTTTACGGAAAGCGGAATCGATGGGCATCCATCCTGAATCAACTTCATTAAAGAGTATAACTTCTCTTGAACCCGCTGAGCGTGAAGTGATATTTAAGATCAATCAATACACGAATAAAATACAGGAGGCAGCCCGGGAATATTCGCCTGCAGTTATTGCCAACTATGTATATGAACTGGCGAAGGAATACAACCAGTTTTATCAAGCCATCCCGATCTTCAACGAAAGTGATGCTGCTAAGTTGAAATTCAGAATAGCATTTTCTCACGTAACAGCCAGCACCATTCAAAAAGCCATGAGATTATTGGGAATCCATGTGCCGGAGAAAATGTAATCTCCAATGAAATTCCTTCTTGATGGTCAGGAATCTGAACGGTTAATGTTTAGAAAGATCAGCGAACTGGATTTCAATGATTGGTTGAAGTTCTTTCAGGATCCCAACACATCACAGCATTGGGTAGAGGAACGAGAAACGCCAGAGATTGCCTGTGAAAAATGGTATCAGAAGCAACGATGGCGTTATGATAATGATAAAGGCGGCATGAATGCACTGGTTGAAAAATCAAGCGGCTTGTTGATTGGTCATTGCGGTCTTTTAGTTCAATCGGTTGATGGGATTACGGAATTGGAGATTGGCTATTCGTTACTTCCTGAATTTTGGAATAGAGGCTATGCATTTGAAGCGGCACGTTACTGTAAAGAGTATGCCTTTCAAAACAACTTTTCGGATTCAGTGATTTCTATTATTAGCCTTACTAATCTGCCTTCCCAAAAGGTGGCAATAAAAAATGGAATGACTGTTGAAAATGAAACCACGTATCATGGAAACAGAGTCTTTGTATTCCGTGTATTCAGCACCTTCAGCAAGAAGTGAGTACTTTATGCTGCGTACGACAACTATTCTCTTTATTTTGTGTTATACTCGTATTAAAACCTTCTAATCCATGAAATCAGCCATCTTATTTTTGCTTTTTATGATTCCATCGGCCGCTTCTTTATATGATTTTAAAATTGCCTCGTTGGACGGTAAAACCATCGACTTCAGTCAATACAAAGGCAAAACCCTCTTGATTGTGAACACAGCTTCTGAATGTGGGTACACTCCGCAGTATGCTGATCTGCAAAAGCTCCATGAGGCTTATGGCAGTAAGGTGATAATACTTGGTTTTCCAGCCAATAACTTTGGCGGTCAGGAGCCAGGTACAAATACAGAGATTGCTTCATTCTGTAAGAAGAATTACGGAGTAACCTTTCAGATGTTTGAAAAGATTTCCGTGACGGGCTCGGATCAACATCCGTTGTATACCTGGTTGAAAGAAAAAACCGGTCAGGAACCGAGCTGGAATTTTTGCAAGTACTTGGTAAAGCCGGATGGAACTGTAAAGTTTTTCAAGTCATCAGTAAATCCTATAGATTCGCAAATCACTGCTGAACTCTAGAATACATGAAAATTAAAGTTGTACTTCTAATCTTAATAGCAATGGGACTTTCAGCATTTCTGGCATCTAAATTATCGGGTAGCAAAAAAGAGCAGGGCCCAATTGCCGGTTCGATTTATGAATTCAAAATCAAAAGCCTTGATGGAAAGGAAATTGATTTTGCTCAATACAAAGGAAAGAAGCTACTCATTGTGAATACTGCCTCAAAGTGTGGCAAAACTCCACAATATGCGGGATTGGAAAAATTGCACGAACAGTTTGCGGATAAAGTGACTGTGTTAGGATTTCCGGCAAATAATTTTTTATGGCAAGAGCCAGGGACAAGTGAGGAGATTGCTGCCTTTTGTGAGAAGAATTACGGAGTTCAATTTCAAATGTTTGAGAAGGTATCGGTTAAGGGTGGCGATCAGCATCCTTTATATCAATGGTTGGAAGCTAAAACAGGTAAAAAGCCTGATTGGAATTTTGCCAAATACCTGGTTAGTGAAGATGGCACCCAGGTGACTTTTTTCAATTCCAGCGTACAGCCTTTGGATGAATCCATCATTTCTCAAATTCAATGACCCGATATCACCAATAAGTGGTAGTTATTGGGGGTCTAACTGCTGATTATTAAGTTACTTTTTTCTTTTGTGAGGATTAAACCTGGCTATAGATTTGTAGTCTAACTGGGCACAACTTAATTAGAAACCTTTTATGAAGAAAATTGCAGGATTTTTATTGTTGTCTGTTATTTGGCTGGCGTGTAGTGAAGATAATCAACCGGCAAGGCTTGACGTTAGACTTACGGATGCACCTGGCGATTATCAGGAAGTAAACATAGATATTCAGGAAGTTCAAATTCATGCTAGTGAAGGCGAGCAGACTAATGGTTGGCAAACGATAGAAATTGAGAAAGGTGTTTATAATTTGCTCGATTTTACCAATGGTTTGGATACGCTTTTGGGTTCTGCTGAATTACCGGCTGGTCGGGTTTCTCAAATACGATTAATTCTAGGATCGGATAATACCTTGAAGGAGAACGATCAGATCTATGATTTGAGTACACCTAGTGCCCAACAATCTGGATTAAAGCTCAACGTTCAGACGACTCTTACAGAAGGAATTACCTATACAATTCTTTTGGATTTTGATGTAGCTCGTTCTATCCTTAAAACAGGGAACGGTGCCTACAAATTGAAGCCTGTAATCCGTGCTATCACCGAGGCCACAAGTGGCGCGATTGAAGGTACAGTTTCTATTCCGCTGTCGACACCGGCAGTCTATGCAATTCATGAGCAGGATACGGTGGGTACCACCTATGCTAACGACCTTGGCAAGTTTATGATTAAAGGTGTGCCAGCTGGAACGTATACATTGTCCTTTGCTCCAGCTACTGGGTATGTTATAGAAGATGTTACCGGAGTAGTTGTAACTACGGGTAGTGTTACCAAGGTAGGGGAAGTGACCGTCATAGAGTAAGAATAAATAGTATCTTATAAAAAAAAGGATGGCTGAAAAGTCCTTCTTTTTTTTATTTTAAATGAGAAATGGCGATTCATTATATTTATTTATGAAAAAGCGAACTACTTTATTTCTGTTAATGGCATGCATCTCAATGGTGTCTTATGGTAAAGTTGTTATTCGGGGTAAAATCCGGAATTATGATGGAAAGTCCTTAGTTTATTATCACTCAACAATCGAAGGTATTTATACACCTTATGGGATTTTGATTCAGCCTTTACCAAATGGCACCTTTCGAATTGAATTTGAGAATCAGGGTCTCGGCAATGTAAAGGTCAATTACAAAATGCTCTTGTATCGTTTTTTTCATGATGAAAACTCTCAGATTTATTTTGAGTTTAATGATCAGGGGATTGATTGGCCAAAGAGAGTGAATGGTGAAAAAGTATTTACTACGGCTGATTCTCTTAAAAAATTGGTTACCCTAAAGATCAGTGGGGATTATGAACAGATCAATCAGTTTTATAATCGAAATTTAAGGTCCTCTTATTCTATCACCCAACAGGTAGACGGAAACTATTATTCAAAGCAAGTATTCAAGACAACTTCACCGACATTGGCTTTGTCGGTTTTGGATTCCCTTAGTCAGCTAGAATTAGATCAAATCAATCGGCTGCCCTGGCAAGTTAATACCGAAAATCTGGTGATTCAGAAAAAGGAAGAAGCTGTGCGTGCTATGTTAACTAATGAAGTGTATGCATTTTATGGCGCCATATTTCTAAACGCCATGTTTTTGAAGCGCAAAGAACAAATATCGAGTGATTCATCTGCGAACCTCAATGTATACAACCGCGACTGGGAACTCTTAATCGAGAAGTTGGCTGATGAAATGAAATCAAAAATAAAGCCATTGCCAAACAGCCCTGACTATAATGATTTTGTGGAGTCTATGGCATATGCAATTACTGCATACAGGCAATATTATTTTCCTCAAAATCCCAACCCATTGGATGAGATGTTGATGGACCGTTTGTTTAAATATGACACTATTTTGATTTCAGATAAGAAAGCGAGATTTGCCTACGAACTCAGCGGTCTTCAAAGATTTTTAAATGATCAGTCATTTTATTCTCCAGCCTTATTACATGCTGTTTACGACTTGCAGAAAAAATACCCTAATTCTGTCAACATGGATTTTTATAAGCCCCAGATAGAAAAACTTAGGGCAAACTTAGAAACAGCCCAGCGAGAGTTTAAAGGTGGTAAAATCATTAACTCAAATTATAACTCATTAAATGATTTATTGAAGCATTTTGAGGGGAAGAATGTGCTTATTGATATCTGGGCTACCTGGTGCCATCCTTGTATTGAAGATTTCAAATATAAAAGTTCAATTCAACCCTACAGAGATAGCTTAGAATTGGAGATGCTCTACATCTCAATAGACAAGCCAGAATGGGATGACCGCTGGCGCCAGAGCATTAAGATTAATCAATTGGAAGGGTATCATTTTCGTGCCAATAACAAGTTTATAATTGACATGTGGAGCACCATTGGCGATTGGCAGGGTGCTATTCCACGTTATGTATTGATCGATAAGAAGGGTAACATTTTTAAAAGCACTGCCGCCCGACCCAGCATGGGTAAAGAGTTATCTTCTCAGATTACTGAGTTGATAAGCAAATTGGAATAGCTACTTTTTCACCCCTCAAAAACTCCGGTTTCACCGACTTTTGTCTGGCGATAGCCTAAATGCCATAGTCCTGCAAGGGATTACCCCGTTATTTTGG
>DAOOCD010000067.1:0-16348 GCA_035408225.1 Cyclobacteriaceae bacterium
CCAGCCTAGTTATGTGTTTTATCCGCATGACTCAAAGGGTAATTATCATGCCAGAGTAATTTGCATATTAGCCTGAACAAGCGCCCTAATAGATTAGCCATTGAGAAATATTTTCTACACTTAGGGGATCATTTTATCTGAAAACGGGTCAATACGAGTCGGTAGGTGCCAGTATGCGGCAATTGCATGTGGTACAGATATTGGCTTACAGAAATCGTACATCCAATTGTCGATTGTCAATTGGGTGATCTGATTTTATATAAACTTCTTAACATTAAATTATTATTCTATGAAAACGCTTGGTTTGGTTTTATTATTAGTAGGAATCGTGATGACTCTATTTACTGGATTTGATTTAGTAACCAGAGAAAAAGTGGTTGATCTTGGATCGGTGGAGATTAGTGCAAATAAAACAACACCCATATACTGGTCGCCCATAACAGGAGGAGTGCTTGCGGTAGCCGGTGTTGTACTACTTGCCATAAGTAAAAAGACGAAGTCGAATAAAATTTAGTTATCAATTTAGTGTGTTACCGAACCCATTGTAAGAGTGAATTTCAAGCCGGAAGGCATCTTTGTTAATGATGAAAGATAAAAAAGTATTAATCATAGATGATCAAATGGATTTCGGCTTTTTAATGGAGACTTTCTTTTTAAAAAAGGGAAGTAAAGTTTTTTTGGCAAACTCTATCACAGAAGGATTGCGGGTTTTACAGGAGGAAGCACCGGATTATACCTTTATGGATAATAATCTTCCAGATGGATTTGGCTGGAGTAAGACAGAATTTATTTTAGCCAATTATCCTCAAACGCAATTGTTTCTCATTACCGCGATGGAAGTTCCTAAAACTTCCTCTACTTCCTTTAGCATACTCTATAAGCCATTGTTAAAAGATGAACTCCGCAAGATGTTTCCCTAATAGCTGTTGTTCTACCTGAAACAGGTGTAAGCATTACAAGTAACATTAAATGGTAGTTTGTGTAATTATAAATTCTCTTAAACTCCATGAGGTTACTTGTACCCGAAATAGATCAGCTATTAGATCCTCTTAAATCTCATTTTAAAAAGGACAATTTTACCCATAAGGAGGTTAATGAAAACCCTCCGCTGCGATCTGAGCTTTTCAGCAAGGATCAGATGGAAGTGCATGCTCAGTTTTTGGCGGGAACTCATGTATTAAGCAAGATTAGTTCACCTGAATTGCTGCTAAAGGGATTGGCGGAGAATGAGGAGATCATATTTGATGTTAATGATCTGCTGAAAGAAAGTGTCAAGGAAAAGAGGTCGATTAGCCCGGCAGCAGAATGGCTTCTTGATAATTTTTATTTGATTGAAGAGGAAATCCGGATTGGAAAGCGTTATCTGCCTAAAGGATACAGTAAAGGATTACCTAAAATAAAAAGTGGATTTCCAAGAGTATATGCGATTGCTATTGAGATAATTTCCCATAGCGATGGTCACATTGATCTTCATAGTTTAAGTCATTTCATTGTTTCCTATCAAAAAGCAAGCAACTTAACGTTGGGAGAATTGTGGGCAATCCCAATTATGCTTCGTCTTGCATTGTTAGAAAACTTAAGTCGCGTAGCAACCCGGATTGCCGTAGATAGAAAAGATTCCGCATTAGCGAATAAGTGGGCCCGGCTTATCGTAGAAACAGCAGAAAGTTCGCCAAAGGATTTGGTATTGGTTATCGCTGACATGGCACGATCAAACCCGCCTATGGTAAGTGCCTTTGTGGCTGAGTTTGTACGAAAACTTCAATGGAAAGGCCCTGAACTTACGTTGCCATTAAATTGGGTTGAGCAACACCTGAGTGGTACGGGCGACACAATTAACTCCATGGTAGCCATTGAAAATCAAAAGCAAGCTGCCGATCAGGTTTCTGTAAGCAACAGCATTAACAGTTTGCGATTTCTCGCAAAGATGGATTGGCGGGAATTTGTGGAAACTATGAGTGTAGTGGAGCAAACATTGCGACACGATATTGGAGGGGTATATGCAAAAATGGACTTTTATACGCGTGATGATTATAGGCATAAAGTTGAGGCAATTGCTAAAACCTGTGGATTGAGCGAAAATGATATTGCACGAATAGCAATAGAATTAGCAAGACATAGCTTTGCTCAGGACAGCAATGATAAGAGAAAGGCTCATGTAGGTTACTACCTGGTGGGCTCTGGAGTTATTAATACAGAAACAGTGGCAGGCGTTCGCTTGTCTGTAGTTGAGAAAATTCAAAAGAAAATAATTCAGGCTCAACATTCAATTTACATTTTGAGTGCAGTTTTTGTAACTGCAATTTTAGCCTATGTGATGATTGTAGTGGCTGCCGAGGATATTCAGCAATTAAGCTGGTTGGTTGCGATGAGTCTACTCTCTATTATTGGAGCCAGTCATCTCGCACTATCAGTTGCTAATTGGGGAGCTACACTGTGGATAAAACCCAAGCCGTTACCCAAGCTCGATTTTTCGGAGGGAATACCAAACGAAGACCGAACCTTGGTAATAGTACCTACATTACTGGTTAGTGTTAGCCAGGTCGAAAAACTAATTGAGCAATTGGAAGTTCGGTTTCTCGCTAACCGCGATCCCAATCTCCTTTTTGGTTTACTAACAGATTTTAAGGACGCACCTTCTCAAACGATGCCCTTGGATGATTCATTGATTCAATTGGCTGAAAGGAGAATTGAAGAATTGAATAAACAATACGATCGTAAATCGAATGATACTTTTTTTCTTTTCCACCGACCCAGAACGTGGAATGCAAAAGATTGTATTTGGATGGGGTACGAGCGCAAAAGAGGTAAGCTCTCCGAACTTAATCATTTGCTTCGGGGCAGTAATCGTGATCGGTTTTCTTTAATAATTGGCGAGCCTCATCTCTATCAGTCTGTTAAGTATGTGATCACGCTCGATACGGATACTCAATTACCCCGCGATGCTGCATGGAAATTGGTAGGCCTTATGGCCCATCCGTTAAATCATGCGGTGTATGATGAAAGGAAGAAGCGCGTACTGCATGGATATGCCATTATTCAACCCCGCATTGCAATAAGTTTACATGGTGCCACAAGATCTGGTTACACGCATCTTAATGAAAATGATTCGGGGATTGATCCGTACACACGCGTAACTTCTGATGTCTATCAGGATGTTTTTGGGGAAGGGTCTTTTATTGGGAAGGGTATTTATGAAATTGATTCTTTTGAAAAAGCATTACACGGTCGTTTTCCTGAGAATAGAATTCTAAGTCATGATTTATTAGAAGGTACCTATGCGCGTTGTGGCTTTGCCAGTGATGTTCAAGTATATGAAGATTACCCAACCAGTTACCGACTTGATAGTAACAGACGGTATCGTTGGATTCGTGGTGATTGGCAAATCGCAGCCTGGTTTTTACCATTTGTGCCCGGTGCAGACAATAAGTTTAAGAAAAATTCAATTTCCCCGCTATCCCGGTGGAAGATATTTGATAACCTGAGACGTAGTATAGTACCAATTGGACTTACGCTGCTACTGATTGCCGGATGGACAGTATTTGCATTGCCATGGTTTTGGACTATTACTGTAGTTGGAATTGTGTTTATCCCATCTGTAATTATTTCTGTTTGGAATCTTGCCTGGAAACCAGATGAAGTTGGCGTGTCCCAACACATTAACAATGCCACTCATGCTACTTCAAGAAGTATCTTACAAGCGGCCTTTTCATTTGCCTGTTTGCCCTATGAAGCATTTATGAGTACCGATGCCATACTTCGAACCGTGTGGAGAATTGCGATCAGTGGTAAAAAATTACTTGAATGGAATCCATCGGGAATGGTAATCAACCAAAAGGAAGGTTTTTTTACAACCTATCGCACCATGTGGTTTGCGCCTGCTTTATCTGCTGTTATTTTAATTCACTTAATAAACGTGGTATCACCTGCCCTTTTTATTGCCATGCCTTTTCTGATAGTGTGGTCTCTATCTCCAGCCATTGTTAACATTCTTGGGCAGCCATTAACTGATCAAAAGTCAACGTTGAACAATAAGCAGAGACTTTATTTAAGAGAACTCGCACGCAAAACCTGGTCCTTCTTCGAAAATCTTGTAGCCGAGGAAGATAACTGGTTGCCACCTGATAATTTACAGCAATATCCTATACCTGTAATTGCTCATCGAACTTCTCCTACCAATATTGGACTTTCGCTTCTTGCTAATCTTTCTGCCTGGGATTTTGGATACTCAACTACTAAGCAACTTATTGATCGTACAGTCAATACATTTTCATCATTAAATAAACTAGAACGATGGTCGGGGCATTTTTATAATTGGTATAATACCCAAAGCCTGGAGGTACTGCACCCCCGCTATATTTCAACGGTAGACAGTGGAAACCTTGCCGGGCACTTATTTACGTTGCGCCAAGGATTACTTACTATACCCAACCAACCGATTGTAGAGTTGAAATTCTTTCAAGGTCTGCAGGATACACTTCGGCTAGCCATTCATGAAATTCCTGCTAAGGAAAAGGAGTTAAGAATGTCTCTTCAAACTTTTCATGAGGAGTTAGGTTTGAGCAGTTTTCTATTACCAGCAGTGAAGATTCATTTCGAGAATATTTTGGCGCGCCTTAAAAAATTGACTGGCTCGATTGAAGGTAACCGGATCGTATTTACGGAATGGCTGCATGCAGCTGTAAAGCAAATTGAAGCCATTCAGCATGAACTTTTACTTGGCGCTCCATGGCTATTTGATTTGCCGGTACCTCAAAAGTATAGTAATCATAAATTGGTTTGTGAAATTCCTACGCTTGCCGGGTTGTCAAAAATGGATCGTGAAATAAAATCTGAACTTGAAAATTGGCACAAGCAACTTAATTCGGAAGCAGAAATTCAGTGGCTTTATCATTTCGAGCAATGCGTTCATAAGGCCAGTACTCAGGCCAGAGAACGTATTTCCGCTTTGCAGTCGTTGGCATTTCAGTGCTACGAATTCACAGATCAGGAATACGAGTTTTTGTATGACCGATCGCATCATTTATTAGCCATTGGTTATACGGTTGATGAACACCAGCGGGATGCGGGCTTCTATGATCTGTTAGCCTCTGAAGCAAGGCTAGGTTTATTTGTTGCCATTGCTCAGGGCAAGCTTCCACAAGAAAGTTGGTTTGCCTTGGGAAGAAGACTTACTACCGCAGGCAATACACCGGTTTTGCTTTCGTGGAGTGGATCGATGTTCGAGTATTTAATGCCCGGGTTAGTAATGCCTACCTATCAGAATACCTTACTGGATGAGATGTGTATTGGTACCGTGAAAAAGCAAATTGAATATGGTGAGATACAAGAAGTGCCGTGGGGTATTTCGGAATCGTGTTACAATTTAGTGGACACACACTTAACTTACCAGTATAAGGCGTTTGGTATTCCTGGCCTTGGTTTTAAGCGCGGATTGAGTCAGGATTTAGTAATTGCTCCTTATGCTACCGTGTTGGCATTAATGATTGATCCACAAGCAGCCTGTAGTAATCTGGAAGCGATGAGGTCTCAGGGTTTTGAAGGAAAGTATGGGTTTTATGAAGCCATTGATTTTACTTCGGCCCGGTTGTCCCGTGGACAAACACATGCCGTGATCCAAACTTTTATGGCACATCATCAGGGGATGAGCATGCTTTCGATTGCATCCATTCTGTTGGATCAACCTATGCAAAAGCGATTTGAAGCCGATGCACAACTTCAAACAGCCTTGCTTTTATTACAGGAGCGTGTGCCAAAGTCAACAGGATTTTATTCAGGCTCGGCAGATAATAAGAATGTGGTATCAACCGCCTCCTCTCCGGAAATTCGCATTATAAATACGCCACACACCCAGATCCCCGAAGTACAATTATTATCCAATGGTCGTTACTTTATTATGATCTCCAATGCAGGCGGTGGTTACAGCCGCTGGCGCGATTTGGCGCTGACGCGTTGGCGCGAGGATACTACTTGTGATAATTGGGGAATGTTTTGTTATGTCCGGGATTTAGATAATAATGTATTTTGGTCAACGGCACATCAACCCACCTTAAAAGCAGCGGATCAGTATGAAGCAATATTTTCGCAAGGACGGGCAGAGTTTAGAAGACGGGATGATGGAATTGAAACGTATACGGTAATTATAGTTTCGCCCGAAGATGATGTTGAAGTGAGACGCACTCACATTGTAAATCATTCACGTAGCAAAAGAAACGTAGATGTAACGAGTTATGGAGAGGTTGTATTAGCATCCGCGGCAGCAGATGATTCGCACCCGGCATTCAGTAATCTTTTTGTTCAAACTGAAATCAATCAACATCAAAATGCAATAAGTTGTACAAGGCGTGCCCGCTCCAAACAAGAGCAGCCACCCTGGATGTTTCACCTTATGAAAGTGAGCGGAGTAGATGCGAATATGATTTCGTACGAAACCGATCGAAGTAAATTTATTGGTCGCGGGTATTCATTAAGTAACCCCAAAGTAATGAGTAAAACGGATCCCCTGTCGGGTTCGCAGGGCTCGGTATTAGATCCCATTGTTGCTATTCAATATAAATTAGTACTAGGTTCAGGCGAGTCAGCCATTGTTGACATGGTGACCGGAGTTGCCGATACGCGTGAAGCAAATCAAAGTTTGATCGATAAGTATCAGGATAAACAGCTACGCGATCGCGCCTTCGAATTAGCCTGGACGCATAGTCAGGTAGTGATCAGGCAAATCGGAGCCACGGAAGCCGATGCACAAGTATATAGTAAGTTGGCCAGTTCTATTCTTTATTTAAATCCAGCGTTACGGGCTCACCCAAGTGTGATTCTTAAAAATTTACGAGGGCAATCAGCGCTGTGGAGTTATTCTATATCAGGTGATCTGCCTATCGTACTTCTTTTATTAACTGATTCGGAAAGTATTACGCTTGTTAAGCAGCTTATTAAGGCCCAGGCTTATTGGCATATGAAAGGACTGGCAGTAGATATTGTCATTCTAAATGAAGATCCCAGTGGCTATCGCCAGGTTTTGCAAGATCAGATACAAGGACTTATTAATGCTGGTATTGGACCAATGACTGGCGAAAGAAAAGGGCGGGTCTTTGTAAGACCCATTGATCAGGTTTCACATGAAGATAGAATTCTGCTTGAGACGGTAGCGCGACTTATTATATCTGATACAAAAGGCTCGCTGGAAGATCAGGTGAATAAGCGTATGTCTACAAAAGCTCAGGTGCCAAAGCTAAATCCTACCCGTTCACATATCCCAATCAATCACGTAATTGATTTGCCAAGAAATCTTAAGTTTTTTAATGGAACCGGTGGCTTTTCACCCGATGGTAAGGAGTATGTTATCATTGGGGGAAAGAAAGTACACACGCCTTTACCCTGGATTAACGTAATTGCCAATCCTCAATTTGGTACGCTTATATCCGAAAGTGGTTCTTCTTATACGTGGTTTAAAAATGCCCATGAATTTCGACTAACACCCTGGCGCAACGATCCGGTTCTTGACAGTGCCGGTGAAGCCTTTTACCTGCGGGATGAAGAAAGTGGTTCGTACTGGTCACCTATGGGCTTACCTGCGATAAGTCCATCGCCCTACCTTACCAGGCATGGATTTGGATATAGCATCTTTGAGCATGTAGAAGACGGAATCCGATCGGAGGTGTGTACGTACGTAGATAATGAATCACCCATTAAGTTCATTGTAATTAATGTGGTTAACCAATCGGGTCGGTCACGGAAGCTATCAGCAACCGGATATGTAGAGTGGATCCTGGGAGAATTGAGAAGTAAGTCGGTAATGCACATTGTTACTGAGTTGGATTCTAACAGCGGAGCGCTGATTGCCAGAAATTCTTTCAATACCGATTTTCAAAATTATGTTGCATTCTTCGATGTAGATGCACCAGACTTTCATTATACAACAGATCGAACCGAATTTATTGGTCGCAACGGATCGCTGCTAAATCCGGAAGCTATGAGCCGGTTACGACTTTCAGGAAAATCGGGAGCGGGTATGGATCCATGTGCCGCCATACAGGTTGAATTTGAGTTGGAAATCAATCAGGCACGGAAAATTACTTTTAAGTTAGGTGCGGCTGCAGACCAGCGCGAAGCAATAGAAACGATTCAACGATTTCAAAGTAGTTTAGCAGTTACACAATCGCTGGATCGTGTAAATCAATTCTGGAATAAAGCCTTAGGGGCTGTGCAGGTGAAAACCCCAGATGAATCCATCAATATTTTAGCAAACGGTTGGTTATTGTATCAGGTTATTTCATGCCGGTTGTGGGGACGAAGTGGTTTATATCAATCAGGTGGTGCGTTTGGTTATCGCGATCAACTACAGGATACATTAGCTGTTATGCATACCCAACCCCAACTAACCCGAAAGCAAATATTACTGTGTGCATCCCGGCAATTTAAGGATGGAGATGCTCAACATTGGTGGCATCCCCCGCAGGGGCGTGGAGTTCGCACCCTATGTTCGGATGATTTTCTATGGCTTCCTTTTGTTGCAAGCCGCTACGTTTCAACAACCGGAGATACGCAGATAATGGATGAACTAGTTCCTTTTTTGCAAGGCCGCAATCTAAATGTAAATGAGGAATCCTATTATGACTTGCCGGTTACTCTGGATACCCATGCTACACTTTATGAACATTGCAAGCAAGCTATTATTCACGCCCAACGATTTGGTCAGCATGAACTTCCGCTGATGGGCTCTGGTGATTGGAATGATGGAATGAACCTGGTAGGTATTGAAGGTCGTGGTGAAAGTGTTTGGCTTGCATTCTTTCTCTATGATGTGCTGACCCGGTTTTCAAAAATTGCTACCCTTAGGGGAGATAGTGAGTTTGCGGCACAGTGTGAGAAAATTGAGAGGCAGTTGAAAAAGAGTATCAGCATCAATGCGTGGGATGGCGAATGGTATCTGCGCGCCTATTTTGATGATGGCTCAGCCATGGGTTCGCGCAACAATGAAGAATGCCGGATTGATGCGATCTCTCAAAGCTGGTCGGTACTGTCGGGAGCTGGTGAAGCTGACCGATCAGCTATAGCGATGGAATCGCTAAATAAATTTCTTGTAAATCGTGATAAGGAATTAATTCAATTACTAGAGCCACCTTTTGATAAGGGAGATACCGACCCCGGATATATTAAAGGCTATGTGCCAGGTGTTCGCGAAAACGGGGGACAATACACACACGCAGCAATCTGGGCAGTAATGGCTTTTGCAAAATTGGGTGATGTTGAAAAAACAGAAGAGCTCTTGAAATTAATAAATCCTATTCTTCATGGAAGCACGCCACAACAGATAGCCACTTATAAAGTTGAGCCCTATGTTATGGCAGCGGACGTATATGGAGTATCTCCACATACTGGCCGGGGAGGGTGGACCTGGTATACAGGCTCAGCAGGATGGATGTATCAACTGATATTGGAGTCTTTCCTTGGCTTGCGAAGAGCAGGAACTCAGATGAAATTTAAGCCATGTATTCCCAAAAATTGGAAATCTTTTTCGGTAAAGTATCAGTTTGAAAGTTCAATCTATTTTATAGAAGTAAATCAAAAGCCTGGAAGAAGCGGAGTGCACATTTCTTTAGATGGAATTACACAAGCTGGTGATTATTTTGAAATGATGAACGATGGGAAGGAGCATGTACTTGTGATTTTGTTGGAAGGATAGAGATCAACGTACTTCAGATTTAGGCCCAGAATCTGTGTTGGAACTGAAGTAATGGTTGATCATAATTCCTGAATCGCTTTTTTTCTTTTTTTCTTTAGTGTCTTAAAGTGGGATGGGGTTAAGCCTGTTATTTTCTTAAATTGAGTTGACAAATGAGCAACACTGCTATAGTGTAATTTGTGCGCGATCTCTGATAATGTGAATTCTTCGAATATAATCAACTCCTTAATACGTTCAATTTTGAGTGAAATTACATACTGGGCGATGGTGGTGGCTTCTACCTCAGAGAAAAAATTGGCGAGGTAATTATAATTGTAGCCCAGTTTTTTACTCAGTAAATTCGAAAAGTTGGTGATGGTTTTTTCATCGGTATGGTATACATAATCAATAATTACTTCTCTTATTTTTTCAATCAAAACACCTTGTTTGTTTTCCAGTAGTTCAAGGCCGGCTTTTTTTATTATGGAATTTAATTTCTTCTTTTCTTCGTTGGTAACATCTTTTTTGGTTTCTATTTCTCCCAGTTCTATTCTTAAAGGGAATATGTTAAGTTCTTCCAATGCGTCTTTAATTACAACTTTGCAACTAAGGCAGGCCATATTTCTTACATACAGTTTCATGGTTTATGGGTAATAGTGTAGTTGTGAAGAGACTAAATTTCTGTCAGGATTTATTTCAATCAAAAAGGATCCCATTGCTGGGATCCTCTTATTTGTGATTTGTTATCGGATGTTACTTCTTACCCCAGAGTTCAACAATTGACTTATTGTTAGAGTCATTTTTAGTATCATACCAAAAGGTTACTTTCTCAATCGTTTTGTTGCTGCCTTTTAAATCGAGGATGCGACCGTCATTTGTTTTGTTAACTTCATCTGTGAATGGAATATCCTTAGTGTCACCGCCAGCGAAATGAACAGTGCACTTGTGCATATTCAATGTTCCATTTTTTACAATAAACTTTAGTTCGGAGAAATATTGAGTATCGGTTATTGCGACCACATCGCGGTCCAACGTATAGTCAACGACACGCGTACCTAATAAAGTCCATCCATCCAGAGATTTATCGGCCATTTGAGCGAACGACATTTGTGCTTGCGCCATAACCAGTACGACTGCCAGGAGTGTTAAAATTGTTCTTGCTTTCATAATTGTACTTACTTTTAGTTTGTTTAATGATTAAGGTTTACCACACCAAGACTAGGCATTGGTAGAGTGATAACCATACCAAATTCATTTACAGCAATGCTGTTGATTTATACTCGTTTCCATTAAAACATATGTGGAGTTTATTTCGTGTTGAGGAAATTAGTCTCTCAATTCATCCTATGCATAGGAGAATGAATTGGCTGTTGACAGGATCGCACCCTAAAAATTAGACTTAAATCAATGGATTATATAACAATGCAAAAAAGACATGTAAGAACAAGTCTTTTCAAACTATGCAACTTGCGTCATGGTTTCTTTGGTATATGGCACTATTTAATTGCGATAGAATATGAAAATCCTGATGGTTGACAATGATACGGATAACAGACTGTTTGCACTGTTTGCGTTTAAGGATTTAAACGTTGCGCATTCAATGGATTTTGTTAGTAATAGCAACAACTCCCTTTGGGAAGCCGTTGATCTAATGGAATTCCAGAAATTTGAGTAATTATAGTTTTTTTGTTGTGTTCCCGGTCATGCCGGACTTTAATCCATCTAGAATGGAGATCATCCAAAGATTAAAAATGTATCTGTTTTTATTTCGCTCAATAGCAATTACACCCATTCTTTTGAGTGGAGACTTTGACTGATTAATATTGTTCTTAACAAAGGCATTGACAAGAATTGTTTTAAATTCATTCGTTGATTTTTTGTTTTTATCCAACGCCAGGAGTCTTAGATTTTCATAATCTATTCCTAAAGTCCCTTCTGAACTTGCGTCTGTATAATTGAAGTCAAATGTTAAATTATTCAATTGGCCGGATTCTACGCGAAGGTTAACCATTTTTAGCATTGGATTAAGTTGCGTAAAGGGCAATTGTGATATTGATCCTCCTGCTTTATAGATTGATTTTCCATCTAATGGAAACAGGAACGCGGCTTTAATTTTACCTGTACCCATGAATTGACTCGTAGCACTTAGTAAAGCATAGGGTGTATCTTTTTTCTCGGCCCGATTATTAAGTCCTGTCAGTATGGCATTTATGTCATCAAATGTAACAGCTCCACTCACCACACCTTCTTCGGGAAATTCTTCAATTGTAATGTGTGAACTTGTTATAATAGTGGAATCCACCTGTATGGCCCAGGGTAGTTTTAGAAAGCTTTCCATGGGCAACGGAATCGTGCGCGTTCTTAAGAACGGTAGTCGTTTATCTTTAAATGTGTATAAGTCAAATGATTTGATCTCTATTTTCGAAATAGTCAGGATTTTATCAAAAAATTTGTCAAACTGTAAACCACTTATTACCAGCTGAGGAATTGAGATATTCATTCTGCCTGTTTGTTCACCCAGGTGTTGGGCAAATTCGTATTTACCATAATTAGGTATTACTACTAGTGAGTCAATCTCAACGGATTTTTTCTCTGTACTAATACGTATTCGGGAAGCTGTGCCTCCATACATTCCTGTGTATCTACTTAGTTGAACCTTTTCGACAAGTACCTCCAACTTTTTTGCGGAATAACTGAGTTTGGTTAGCGAGTCTATTTTAACCTTAAGGTCTGTTACCTCACCGTTAATAAGAGCAGATGCGCTTTTTATTGTATCAGTCTTGATTACTATTTCTAAGGCATTAAGAAAAATATTTTGGAATCGAACTTCCTTATATCTGGAATTCAAAGTCTTTTGGCTAGTGGTATCTTTAGTTTTGTCGAATTCCAAGTATCCACTGTCAATTCGGAGTTCTTTAAAGTGAATAGACTTTTTGGCTACTAATTGATAAAGGCTTAATCTAGTAAGTGAGATCAATTTTGCTTTTAGTCTATGCCGCTTTTTATTGATACTATCTTGATCGGAATTCCATTCAAAATCAGTAACCTTGAGTGATCTGGAGAACAAATCTACTTTTATGGAGTTAGCTTTTCCGTTGTTTAACGAGATCCTCTCGGTGATTTCATTTTCGAAATAGCGGGTTATGAATGTTACAGCAATGGCCATCAGTGTTATGATGCCGGCAAGACATATCACAGAAATATATATTATTTTCTTACTTCTGATTTTCATACATCAGCCAGAATTTGCACAGGAAGTGGGCCTCTGGGACTGTAAGGTTCAGTCGCCTTTAATAACTCTTACCAGAATGGCAATGATGGCGATAACCAGTAAAATGTGAATTATAGATCCGGCACTGTATACAAAGAAGCCCAATAGCCAAAGAATGATCAATACGACTGCGATGATGTATAGTAGGTTGTTCATAGCTTTAGTTTATATAGTACACTATCTAAAAATGATGCCATTTAGAATATTAGCGTTTCGTGACAATCACAACGAGAAATGATTCTTCATTTACCCAATTGTAGGGCAAATTGTCTACAATGATAATTGCAATTGGGTTGTTGTGGTTAATTCTTTTGATGGCATGATTTTGCAGGTAATTGGAAAAGTATACATATGAATCACCTTATTCTATTTTTAGCTACTATTTTTACAGGGTATGCAGGGTTTCTGATTGTTATATTTATTTTCCAGAAACTGTTTTTTCCTTTTTTTACCAAAGAAGAGTTGGAGAAAGGGAAGCATGCGCTAAAGAGTTAGCAAACGGCCAGGATTACATTGTCAGAATGCTTATCCTCCTGCTGGCGTTCAGGTTATTCCAATAAATGTGGGAAAAGTGTAAGATTGTTTAATAAGTGTGTAACGCTTTCGGGGCATTATCTCCACACATTTACATAGTTATTAAATACTTACCCACTATGCAAAGAATTTTAGTCATTGATGATGACAAGGACATGTGTCTTGTGTTATCAAGGTTTTTGAGTAAAAAGAATTACTCAGTTGAGGTAGCCCATAGTGGCGAAGAGGGATTAAAACGGTTACGGGTAACCGACTTTGATTTAGTGCTTTGTGACTACAAATTGCCCGATGTAACAGGAATTGAGTTGCTCCAGAAAATCAAAGTCTTAAATTCTGCAGTAGCTGTTATTATAATTACAGGATACTCTGATGTTAAGACGGCCGTTGAAACTTTTCGCTACGGTGCTAATGACTATGTAACAAAACCACTTTATCCGGATGAATTGTTACTAACCATAAAGGAAACCATAGAAAAAAATCAGATAAAGCTTCATCTCGAAAATGGAGCTGAGCCTGTTTCTGGTATCAAAAAAACAAATGGAACAGTAACTTCCACGTTCAATTTCGTGGTGGGAAAAAGCACTCAATCGCAGGACGTTCAACGTTATATAGAATTGATTGCGCCTTCCGATATGTCGGTGATCATAAATGGTGAAACTGGGACAGGAAAGGAATTCGTGGCTCAGTCCATACATAAATTTAGTAAACGATCAGGGTTTCCCTTTATGGCAATTGATTGTGGAGCTTTGCCAAAAGAGCTTGCCGGTAGCGAATTATTCGGACACATTAAGGGATCATTTACCGGAGCCATCACAGATAAACAAGGAAGCTTTGAAATAGCAGACGGTGGCACCATATTTTTAGATGAGATTGGAAATTTATCATATGAAAATCAGGTGAAGTTGTTGCGCGTAATTCAGGAACGAAAAATTAAGCGCATAGGTGCCACTAAGGATATTTCAATTGATGTTCGGATAATTACGGCCACCAACGAAAACCTTATCAAAGCAGTGAAGGAGGGTAAATTACGTGAGGACCTGTATCACCGATTAAATGAATTCAAAATTCAGTTGGCCCCTTTGCGCGAGCGCAAGGATGACATTGTTTTCTATGCTGACTATTTCCTGCAAAAGGCCAACCAATCATTGGGTAAGAGTGTTCAGGGATTTTCTAAAGAAGTAGTAAGCATCTTCTCCAGCTATCATTGGCATGGAAATCTGCGTGAGTTAAACAATGTAATCAAGCGAGCCGTCTTGTTAAGTACTGGGGCACTCATTCAGGCTGAAAGTTTGCCTCCTGAGTTAGCGCAAACGAGCCCGGTAGAAAGCGAAGGGAATATGATTCACGAAAGTGTAGGTTTATTAAAATCGATAGCCTGGACGGCCGAGCGACAAGCAATTAAAGATGTGCTGGAGAAAGTTAACTTTAACAAGTCAAAGGCATCAGAACTTTTAAGTATAGACAGAAAAACGCTGTATAATAAATTAAGACTGTATAATATACTGGCATAAAAAAAGACATCCCGTTGCCGGGATGTCTTTACCCACTAAACCCCTTACCTTATTTGCCTAAATTGATTGATAAGAATACTTGAGCACAAGAATTTTTCGCATTACCAATTGCAGTTCTGGCCAAATCACTATCAGCAATTTGTACAAATCCGTAATTGTATCTAACGCCAACTTGAACAGCTTTGAAATTGAAGCCTAACCCTCCGGATAACCCGGCATCATACGATGAAAGATTGTCTTTGTCTATTTCATCAGCACCATTGGCAATATCACCTTTATATGAAATGTTAGCATTTAATAAATAGCTCGCGTAAGCACCAGCATGAATTTCCACAGATTCGCCAAGTTTAAATACTGCCAGAACTGGCAAATCAAGATAATTCAAGTTGTATTGTACGTCCTGATTAAGAGATCCACTGGAGTAATGGGCTTTAGAACCCTTTGTTGAGTAAAGTAGCTCGGGCTGAATGGCAAAGACATCTGAGGAAAAGATCTGACCAAATAATCCAACATGAAATCCCAGACGCGCATTTTCATCTGTTACATTATCAATAAAGAGATTGCTTACGTTTAATCCTCCTTTTATGCCTACTCTCTTATTTGATTGTGCAACACCTTGCAAATTGATGGCGAGACTAAATAGTGTAATAATCATGGCTGCCTTTAAAGTATTAGATTTTGCTTTCATAGATTCATTGATTTGATTCAGTGCCAGTAGCTTAATAATTGATCCAATTACAGAACTCACTATTTGGATAAGATGAATGCATAAAATGATAGTATACATTGACATATTTCCACACCTGTGGCATTAAAACCCCAGTATGAAAAGTGAAGTACTAGACGTATTGAATCAAGAGCGAAATGTTCTTTTGAATGAGGCTGAATCGCTCGCACATATGGGGAGCTGGAAGTGGACTGAGCATGACAATAAGTTAGACTGGTCGCAAGGATTGTATCATATTTTTGGTAAAAAGAAAGAGGATCTCATCACCTGGGATACATTTCTGGATTGCGTAGTGCCAGAGGATTTTGTTTTAATGGATAAGTTTTTGCGTAACGTGAAAGAGAATAAGCAGGGAGCTTCTATTAGTTATAGAATTATTAGAGATGGCGAGGTGCGGTATGTTTATTTTTCGGTGAAGCCGCATGTAGAGTTGAACATAGATGTACTGGGTGCGGTAGTGGATGTTACGGAGCATAGGACATATGAAGTGCGATTACAACAAAATAATCTATTTCAATCAATGATCATTCAGGAGCTGGACGAAAAGGAAAAGAAGTATCGAACACTTTTTGAACGTTCGATAGACCCCATATTTCTTGCCACCGACAAGCTTGAGTTGACGGATGCAAATGATTCATTTTTAC
>DAOOCD010000068.1:0-15785 GCA_035408225.1 Cyclobacteriaceae bacterium
GGAGCTGACGTCACTGATATACAGTCTAAGAAAATTGCTTTTCGGGGATGGCTTAAAAAATCAGAAATCACTTTGTATGATCACCTTCAATATTTTTATGATCGTGGATTAAAATATGTGAAATCGACTGATGTTTCGCGCGATGGTGTGTTGGAAGGTCCTGCTTTTTCATTCTATCAGGATATAATTGATAATTTTCCTGACCTACAAGTATTAGCCAGTGGTGGCGTGCGTGGCGTGGATGACATTAAACGACTAAATGAAATGGGCGTCTTTGCAGTTATTTTTGGAAAGGCCTATTACGAAGGAATATTGAAGTTGAAAGACCTTGAGCAATTTTTTGTAAAGAGTTAATAAAAAAACCCGGTTCGAGCCGGGTTTTTTGTTATCAGATCAATTCACATTCAGGGAGGAAAAGGAAATATCCAGATCACTCTCCCCATCCAGAGAGGTTGTGGTATTCGACTTAATATCCGGTTGATGTTTGAGCAGGACCCTGAAGGTTTTACCACTTTCGGCATCAGCCCCTGTTGTCCAGGAAGTAGTTAACCCAATGGGCAGGCCGTTGATGTCCTCGTCTTGATAATTTACGACTCCAGGTGCGCTTCCAATATTTCCACTACCCGTTGGCGAAGAAAATGTACTGGTCCAGCTAAAGAAAAGCTGATGCTCATCTCCTTCTGCCAGTACTTCTTTTCCTACATCATATCCATCTGCCCCCGGATTGTAAAGTCCATTTAGTAATTCGATGGTTAATGTGTAGGTGGTTCCTTTAGAAAGATTTATAGGACCATCTATCTGAAGATCCTGCGAACCTTCTCCATCGGGGTCTGTTGCTGTAACAGTTACGGCTGTGCCACCACCAGTAGGCGTAAATTTTAGAATTACTTTAGTGATTAGTTCTGGAATATTTTCTGGTGTGGGGTCTTCATTCTTGCAGCTAATTAAAAAAGACAAGGACCCAATGAAAAAAGTGAGGATGAGGATTTTAATGATTTTCATACGTATTATTTATATCAGGTTAGAAACTGTATTTAAGCGCCAATGCAATATTGCGACCCAGGTCGTCAGAATAATATCGCATGCGATTGGTGTATTCACGATAGGAAGCATTGAAAAGATTCTCTACAGAAAATCGAAAATCGACTCTGGAGTTTTTGACAGGCTTGGTTATGCCGGTACTGAACGAACCTAGAAAATAGCCGCTTGGGGCAGCAACAAAATCAAAGTTCCTGTTGTCATCTATAAATAAATCAATGCCCTGCTCTTTAGCATCAATGATGTCCTGTATCGGTACTACTCGTGGAGCCCGGTATTGTTCGGCCACATACTTTACCCGGGCTTCTGCATACAGATTTAACCAGTTTCCAGGTTGATTTTTTTCGTACCTCACAGCCAGCTCATATCGATTCGAAGGAATAAAAATCAAGTAGTCATTATTTGTTTCATCGGTTGCTTTAAGCAGAGAGATTTTTGTGTTTATAGAAAAAGATCTGTTAAGTGAATAATGCAAGGATAAGTCAGTGCCTAAAAAGGACGCATCGGTTTGGGTGTAGCGAAAGTATGGGAAGACTCCACGGGTGCTTTCCGTTACTCCACGGGGTTTAAGGTATGTATAATTAAAAATGTAATTTATGTATCCGGACAATTCACCATTCCATTTTCCCTTTTGGAGGCGGTAGGTATTAACCCATTTCAAGGCTTGTTCAGTTTTAAAATTAACGGCATCAATATCAAGAACCTGATTAGTTGATTCATCCAATAATAGACCATACTCTATGGCAGCCGCACTTTGGTGTGTACCCAGGCTATACAACTCAGCCACATTGGGGGGGCGCCAGGTACTGCCAATGTTACTTGTGATAGATGAGTTTTGATTGATTTTATAGGTACTGCCTATTGTGCCACTAATATTATGAAACGAAAGTTGTGACTTGTAAAGTTGATTTCGATAATCATATCCGGCAACATTATAAAGTTTGAAATCATAACGTGCCCCTAAATCCCAATCCCATTTATTAACAGAAATCTTTTCAATCCAGAACAAGCCTGCCGAGTAATTGGTGAAGTTGGGAATAAACGGAAGTGTTTGTGTGCCATCAATTTTATTGTTGTCCTGCCACATTCCATTTACCCCGAGATTACGAGAGTGTTTGTCACTTTTAGTTATTTGCCAATCTGCATCTAAGGTCTGAGTGTAAAGAATATACCCAAGGGCTGGTATTTCCTCCAATGCCCCTCTGCGTACATCAAATTCTTTTCGGTTGTTTATCTGTAATCCGTATTGAAGGTTAAATAGATTTTTACCAGATCGCACATGGCCGTTGAGTTTAATCAAATCATGTTTCACTTCCTGTCGTGGCGATTCAATGGAGTAGGTAAAGTCTTCGGTATATTGAGGAGGCTCACGTTCTATGGCGTTGGCAAGATCTTCTGTACTACTGGTAGCGGAGCCACGCAAAATGCCAATGGTTGTGTTGAAATGACTGTAGAAAACTTCGATGCCTTTCCTTTCTTTGTGATACCCTAAAGCGGTAGAAAAATTCAATTCTTCGTATCCTGTATTTGACAGATTGTAATCGGCAGCATGCGAATCGCCAAATTTCTTTCCTGTGCCCTGTAACCGCCAGCCCCAGCCATTTAGATTTTTAACCCCACCTTCTAAAAGACCGGAAACAATGCCGCCCCTTCCATTTGAATTTCCAATTAAATGAAATTGACCGCCTAGTTTTTGATTGGTAGGTAATTCACTCGGAGTTACTATAATCACTCCTCCAAGGGCATCCGTCCCATACTTTAAAGCACCAGCATCCTTAATGACAACCAAATTGGTGGCAATAAAAGGATCTATTTCAGGCGCATGTTCTGCGCCCCATTGTTGTCCTTCCTGCCGGATTCCATTATTCAAAATTAAAATCCGCTGACTATGTACACCATGAATAACCGGTTTGAATATGGCGGGCCCTGTTTGAATTGAATTTACACCCGTTATTCCTTGCAGAGCTTCACCTAACGATTTCCCTTTTCTTTCTTCAAATTCCTGAGATGTCAGCGTTGAAAAATTATTGGCTTTCCCAACGTTTACCGCATGATCTGAGATTATAATTTCATTCAATACTTCTTCGGCAGGTGTTAAGGGAATAAAAAGCTCTTCAGATTTATCGAGTTTAAATTTATTTTCATAGGACTCATATCCCAAAAACTTGATTTCAAGAGTATACTTACCTGCACAGAGATTTTCGAACAGGAACTTTCCATTTACATCGCTTACCCTACCGATTTCCATTTCCTTTATGAAAATAGTAGCGCCTGGTAAGCCCTTACCAAACTCATCAAGAACCTGACCATTGAGATTAAGTGTGCAGTTACCTTGACCAGAAGCTACACCAAGAGCCAATGTAAAAAATGACAGGAAAAATAGAGATTTTTTCAATTTGCAACAAAGTTGCAAATATAGTGATTTAAACGAATAGATCGAAAGATTTACACCGATGGATTATTGATCCACAATGTCTGAGATCTTAAACTTCTGAATAATGTAGTAAAGGAAATTGAAGGATAGGGCGTCCTCTTCTGTTTTACTCGTTGTCTTCGTGGGTTCTGAATTTTTGCCTTTAGTTTTGGTAGGCGCTGGAGTAATAGTAGTTTGCTCCTTTTGCAAAGTTGATTTTCCTTCAGGTTCAGAAAGCAACGGCTTTTCTTCTCGCGTGCTGGGATTTGAAAAAACCGGAGGACCTAGCTCTGGAATTTCATTAATGGGAGAACCTTCCTGTGCAAAAACAGAATTAACAGTAGATACCGTAAGGATGATTGTTATTGTGACCAGTAATTGTGAAAAGTTTACCTTCATCTATTCCGGACTTTATAACCCACGATTTACCTTCGGGATTAGTTTTGCAAAGTAATAATTTTTTGATAATGATCACCTTAGAGGACTTTAATAAAATTGATTTAAGAGCTGGAACCATTCTTCGGGCTGAACCCTTTCCGGAGGCTAAAAAGCCAGCTTTTAAACTTTGGATTGATTTTGGGCCTGAATTGGGAATCCGAAAATCCAGCGCCCAGATTACCGATTTATATACTCTTGAGTCACTACCCGGAAGGCAGGTGATTTGCGTAGTGAACTTTCAACCCAGGCAAATAGCCAATTTCATCTCCGAAGTGCTTGTAACAGGTTTTCCGGATGAGGCAAAAAGGGTAGTTCTAAACTCGATCGATAAAACTGTGCCTAACGGTTCCAGACTATTTTAACCTATGATTCTATTTTCCGCACTTGCTGAAATTTGCCGGGGTTCAGTATTACAATTTTACAAGGAACGTCAAGTCCGAGATTTGATTATTGATAGCCGGAAGATACTGCTTTCAGAACAGGCCCTCTTTTTTGCTATCAGCGGGTCGCGTCATGACGGCCACCAATTTATTTCGGCACTCTATACAGCCGGTATCCGGCAGTTTGTTGTTGAGCATTCCATCCCGGTTAACAAATTTCCGGAAGCCAATATTTTACTGGTGAAGTCAGCTCCATCAGCACTGCAAGCGCTTAGCGGTTACCATCGGAGATCATTTATTATTCCGGTGATTGGAATAACCGGAAGTAATGGGAAAACGATTATTAAGGAATGGTTGTATCAGCTTCTATCGGGGGATTTCAAAATTGTAAAGAATCCCGGAAGTTATAATTCGCAGTTAGGAGTACCGCTCTCGGTTTGGCAAATGCAAGCTCACCATCAGCTGGGGATTTTTGAAGCCGGTATTTCCAAACCCGGTGAAATGGAAAACCTTGAGAGAATAATTAAACCTTCGCTCGGGATTTTTACTAATGTAGGCAGTGCCCATGATGAAGGTTTCTCAAATAGAAAAGAGAAGATCCGTGAAAAACTAAAACTGTTTACCCATGTTGAGAAGCTTGTGTATTGCGCAGACAATCTTGAAGTGCACAAAGAAGTAAGCAACACAGGGATCTCAACAGTCTCGTGGGGTTTTTATGCAGAAACGGATTATAAGGTCAGGCAGCAGCAAGCTCAGATTACAATTACCAGCAAAAATCAGGAGATAGAATTTCAACTTCCGTTTACGGATAAGGCTTCTACAGAAAATGTCTTGCACTGTATTATTTTGTTGCTCCACCTCAAGTATTCACCTCAACAAATTCAGAATAGAATTCAACTCTTACGGGCAGTTCCTATGCGGTTGGAATTGAAGCAGGGAATAAATAATTGTCAGATCATTGATGATAGTTATAACAACGACCTCGGTGGACTTCAAATCAGTCTTGATTTTCTGGCAAGCTCTCAAAAAAAACGGAAGACCCTCATATTGTCAGATGTACTTCAAACTGGGCTGGATGATCATGCATTGGCGGCACGAATAGCCGAGATTGTTTCTCAAAGTGGAGTTCAAAAACTAGTAGGTATCGGTCCAGTTCTACAGCATCATCAATCTCTATTCAAGATGAAGAATCTTGAAACTGATTTTTATGAAAGTACCGAAGCGGCCTTGCAAGCTGTTTCATGGGATGCATTCAATCGTGAAATTATCCTGATAAAAGGGGCCCGGATTTTCCAGTTTGAAAAGATAGTCGCGCGCCTTCAACGCAAGATTCATGGTACCCGCATGGAGATTGATTTAAACAAGATGGTTCACAATCTTAATTTTTTTAAATCAAAGTTAAATCGGGGTGTCAAATTAATGGTGATGGTAAAGGCCTTTGCATACGGGAGTGGCAGCGAAGAAGTGGCAAGCCTGTTGCAATACCATCGGGTAGACTATTTGGGTGTAGCCTATGCTGATGAGGGTGTAGAGTTGAGAAAAAATCAGATCAGCTTGCCCATTATGGTAATGAATCCAACCGAGGAAACTTATTCAACCCTTATTTCAAACAACTTAGAGCCTGTAATCTATAGCTCTGCTTTGTTACGATCTCTGGTAGATTTTCTTCAGGGTCGACCCTGTCACGTTCATCTTGAAATTGAAACCGGGATGCATCGACTTGGATTGGAGGAGCAGGATTTAGATGAGACAATTTCTATACTGAGAGCGAATAGGAATATTTACATTGCCAGCATTTTTTCACATTTGGCTGGGGCCGATGAATCAAAACATGATGATTACTCGACTACTCAATGGAAGTTGTACCAATCAGCTTATCTCAAAATCTCTTCCGAACTGGAAGTCAGGCCCATTCGCCATCTTCTTAATTCGCCTGGTATTTTGCGAATGCCGCAGTATCAAATGGATATGGTTCGGTTAGGTATTGGCTTATATGGTGTGAATCCCACATCCGATCAGTTTGAGCAACTTCAACCAGTGGCTACCTTAAAAACCGTGATATCGCAAATAAAAAAAATCAAGGCTGGAGAATCAGTTGGCTATGGTCGGTGGGGCAAGACAGATCACGATATGACTCTGGCTACTATAGCAATTGGCTATGCCGATGGATTTAGTAGAAGCTTCAGTCGTGGTACTGGAAAGGTTTTAATAAAAGGAAAACATGCTCCGGTTTTTGGTAATGTTTGCATGGATATGACCATGATTGATGTAAGTGGTATTGATGCAAAAGAAGGTGACGAAGTAATTATATTTGGTGAAGGCTTACCGATTCATGAAGTAGCGGCCAGTATCAAAACTATTCCTTACGAAATTTTAACAAATACCAGTGAACGGGTGAAGCGCGTATTCTTTGCAGAGAGTATTTGAAAAAGTAGAATTAATCCAAGGCATTAAGGGTAACCCAATACCTGTAGGCTACCATACCCTTTTCAAGTTTTGATAATCGGGTTATATCACGTTTACTAAAACGAGGCATGATTACTTTGTTGATTTTTGCCAGC
Organism: Cyclobacteriaceae bacterium; assembly: GCA_035408225.1. Taxonomy (GTDB): domain Bacteria; phylum Bacteroidota; class Bacteroidia; order Cytophagales; family Cyclobacteriaceae; genus ELB16-189. The sequence goes on from DAOOCD010000068.1 coordinate 6,831, forward strand.
GTTTTAAATAGGAATTTTTTCATAGTAGATTAGTTATTGGATTAACCACAACCCAGATTTTTCTTTAGATTCATTTTAGGAAGCCCACCAAAATCAAAGCGTTCATCCTCATCATTCTTGATTTCTGGCTTCTGAGATTTTTCTGGTTTCGCGATCTTTTTTGTTCGGGTAACTTTCTTTTTCACCACCGAAGATAATCATTGTTTAACTCTTCATGTCAACCTATATTCGCACTGTTTAAAATTAATCTAAATAAGAGGTGCGATCCATCAAGAGCGTGGCCGACATGAAAACCGGTGAAACTGCTGTAATTTCGGGCTTTACGGATGAGAGACTGTCTGTTAAGCTCTTGGAGATGGGATTTCTACCAGGCACTGCCGTTCGATTCAATTTTACAGCTCCTTTTGGCGACCCCGTGTGTGTCAGCGTTTCTGGGTATGACTTGTCCCTACGACTTGACGAGGCATCAACCATTGTGATTCTTAATTAACCGCATGTCAGGTTCAACGAAGTTAAAGATTGCCCTTGCCGGAAAACCGAATTCGGGTAAGTCTTCTTTGTTTAACCAACTCACCGGCCTCAATCAAAAGATTGGAAACTTTCCAGGTATTACCGTTGACAAGCGTACAGGAAGTTGTCAACTCAATGATCACACACAAGCAGAGATTATAGATCTACCCGGAATTTACAGTCTCTATCCGCGAACGCTTGATGAGAAAATTGTGGCTGAAATTTTAGCCGATAAGAAGGGATTATTTTATCCTGATTTTGTAGTGCTTGTAGCCGATGCAACGAATTTAAAAAATTGCATGCTACTGCTTACTCAACTGATTGATTTGAGATTGCCAACAGTGCTTGCATTAAACATGGTTGACCTGGCTGCGCAGTCAGGGCAGAGCATCGATATTCAGGAGCTTTCTTCCTCGCTGGATTTGCCGGTGGTAATGATTAATGCCCGAACCGGACAAGGTATTGACGAGTTAAAAGAGATTTTGTCAGGCTCTATCAAGCCATCCAAGAATCGGATATTCAAAATCTCAGAGGAAATCAAGCCACTAGTTTTAACTATAAAAAATAAGTTTAGCCTCACGACCGACTATGAGGCTTATCAGTTTTTGCAACAGACAGATAATCTGGTTTTTCTTAATCAGGAAGACCGCGATTACATTTTTGCACAAGCTAAAGCAGAGAAATTTTTTCCTCATAAGTATCAAGGCGCTGAAACCGTAATGCGTTATGGATTTATTCAGGACCTGCTGAATCGGGTGATCCTTAAAACATCCGATCCGGAGTGGAAGAAATTTTCGTATCGGATTGACCGGGTACTTACTCATAAAATATGGGGCTACCTGATTTTCTTTTCTGTACTCTTTCTGATTTTCCAATCCATTTTTGCCTGGGCTCAAATACCCATGGATTTTATTGATACTTCGTTTGCGAGATTGAGCAATTCCCTCACCGAGCTTTTTCCTGAAGGACCCCTCTTTGAACTAATAACACAAGGAATTGTACCCGGCATAGGAGGCATTCTGATATTTATTCCACAAATCGCTATTCTCTTTGCCTGCATTTCGGTGTTGGAGGAAAGTGGTTACATGGCGCGCGTTGTATTTCTCATGGATAAAATCATGCGCAAGTTCGGGTTGAGTGGTAAAAGTGTTGTGCCTTTGATATCCGGAATGGCCTGTGCTATTCCAGCGATTATGGCAACGCGCACAATTGAAAACTGGAAAGACAGACTCATAACCATTTTTGTTACCCCCTTTATGAGTTGCTCGGCCCGGTTGCCAGTCTTTACAATTCTTGTTGCGCTCATTATTCCGGACAATAAACTTTTTGGGTTCTTTAACTACCAGGGACTGGTATTAATGAGTTTATACTTACTTGGTTTTTTTGCAGCTATTATTTCTGCATTTGCTTTAAAGTTTATAATCAAGACAAGAGAGCGGAGTTACTTGATTATGGAGATGCCCACCTATCGCAAGCCAAAATGGGCAAATGTTGGGTATACAATCATTGAAAAGACAAAGTCATTTGTATTTGAGGCTGGTAAGGTTATCCTTGCTATTTCTGTTGTACTTTGGGTGCTGGCCAGCTACGGCCCGGCAGACCAAATGAGTAGGGCAGAACAGACTGTACTCGAGCAATCTTCCAACCTTCGCCTTACTGAACATGAATTACAAAGCCGGGTTGCTGCATATAAGTTGGAACATTCTTATGCTGGCATTATTGGGAAAGCACTTGAACCGGCAATCAGGCCCCTGGGCTATGACTGGAAAATTGGAATTGCACTTGTAACTTCCTTTGCTGCACGCGAAGTCTTTGTCAGTACCGTTGCCACTATTTACAGCTTGGGAAGCACCGATGATGAGCAAACAATTAAAGGCCGGTTGAAATCTGAAATTAATCCTGACACAGGTGGTCCGCGATATACACCAGCGGTTGGGCTATCTTTACTCGTTTTCTACACGCTTGCGATGCAATGCATGAGTACCCTTGCTGTAGTAAAACGGGAAACAAAGGGGTGGAAATGGCCCTTGATTCAGTTGGCTTACATGACTACAGTTGCCTACCTGGCGGCTTTCATTATTTTTCAAAGTTTGTCCTAATCTTACATGATTCTTTCATGTTGATAAATCGAGGCCATTTCTGATTATATTTAGCCACTTTACACGCTAATGAACACTACCCGTAATTCGCAATTAGGTCTCTTATACATTGCACACTTGTTAATAAGTGCAGATGGTGTTATTGATGAAAAGGAATACCAGGCCTTGTCAAAAATCAAAAGTAAGGAATCTATCTCCGACTCACTTTTTAAGGAATTTGAAATAGCCGTGAAGGGTAAAAAGGAGAGAGATATCTATACGGAAGGTATAGATTTACTTAATGATTGCTCGGATGAAGAAAAGCTAAACGCCTTTATTCATCTTTACAAAATGTCAGAAGTAGATGGTCGTGTTCATGTGAAGGAAGTTAGGTTGCTACTCTATACAATTAAAAGTGCAGGCATAGAGTTTAACGATGTTGTTACCCGCGCCAATGCATTAACAAATTATTAATCCTCTTCCAGTCGTAATACACGATCGTTACAGCATGAAAATTTTCTAATGACCCATGGCGGCCATATTTTATCAGAACTTCACGTTAGGAATATTAGGAGGAGGACAATTGGGCAGAATGCTCATCCAAGCGGGTATTGATCTGAATCTTACTTTTAAGGTGTTAGATCCTGATCCTCATGCACCATGCTCGCAATTAGCAGACTTTACCTGCGGTAAGTTAACTGACTATCAAACCGTAATGAGTTTTGGACAGTCTTGTGATCTGATCACTATTGAAATAGAAAACGTAAATACCAAAGCACTTTATGATCTTGCTATGGCAGGAAAAAAAGTTTTTCCACAACCCGAGATCATTGAGCTCATTCAAGACAAAAGAAAGCAGAAGGATTTTTTTGTTGCCAATCTAATTCCAACAGCTGATTTTGTTCTGGTAGAAAACAGGAATGACATAATTAGCAACCAACACCTTTTGCCTGCTGTAAATAAATTGGCACGAGAAGGATATGATGGACGAGGCGTGCAGATGCTTCGAAACCAAAATGATCTTGCGAAAGCTTTTGATGCACCAGGTTTGTTAGAGAAGCTGATTGACTTCGAAAAAGAAATCTCAGTTATCGTTTCACGAAACGAAAAGGGTCAGGTTTCTTCCTATCCACCCGTTGAAATGGTGTTTCATCCTGAAGCTAATCTGGTTGAATATCTTTTTTCACCCGCACAAATTGATCAGGCAGTAGTAAGTAAGGCTGAAAAGATTGCATGCACTGTTATTGAGAAGTTAAACCTGGTTGGATTACTAGCGGTCGAAATGTTTGTTACCAAAGACAAAGAAGTATTGGTAAACGAAATCGCTCCCCGGCCTCATAACAGTGGGCATCAAACAATAGAAGGCAATGTTACTTCGCAATATGAGCAGCACCTACGGGCCATTTTAAATCTAGCTCCAGGTGATACTTCTATAATACGCCCCAGTGCCATGGTGAACCTATTAGGAGAAGAGGGGTTTGCGGGCCTCGCCAGGTATGAGGGACTTGAGGAGGTTCTAAAGCTAGAGGGAGCACATGTTCACCTCTATGGTAAGAAGCTTACAAAACCATTTCGAAAAATGGGCCATGTAACTGTTGTTGATCAGGATCTGGAAAGTTTGAAAAAGAAAGCCAACTTTGTAAAGCAGACCCTTAAAGTAAAGGCATGAATAAGCCAGTTGTAGGAATTATAATGGGAAGTCAGTCGGACCTAAAGATCATGAAAGAGGCCGCTGAGTTTCTGGAAGAGTTAAACATTCCTTTTGAGTTGACAGTAGTGTCGGCCCACAGAACACCGCAACGGATGGCTGATTACGCATCGTCAGCGAGGTCCAGAGGACTAAAAGTAATTGTAGCAGGTGCTGGTGGAGCAGCCCACCTACCTGGCATGGTTGCGTCCTTCACATCTTTACCAGTTATTGGAGTACCAATAAAATCATCGAATTCAATCGATGGATGGGATTCCGTTCTTTCCATTTTGCAAATGCCGGCAGGAGTTCCCGTAGCAACGGTGGCTTTAAATGGTGCCAAAAATGCAGGTATCCTGGCAGCTCAGATTTTGGGATCCGGAGATAAAAATATAGCCAGGAAACTAGATGCCTTTAAAAAGGGACTTCAGAAGAAAGTAGAGGATTCTTTTCGATCCATTGAGAAGAAGGGCTGGAAGAACATGGATTAGTGCAGAACAACGAGTTGTAAAAAATTGTAATTTCCCATAGTTTTTTAGTGTTCACATCGACTCATGAATCCAGAAGAAAAAGGATGGCTTAAAGAGTACCTCGAATTTCGCAAGGAATTGCTGAAAGATCTCACTATTGAAAGCAAGCGTGCATCACACCCTGAGCATTCGCTCTATCGTGTAATACAACCAACCGGCCTTATGTATGGGCAACCTGTGGGAGCGCAGGATTTGCCCAATTCAGATACCTGGAGTGAAAAGGACAGAATGAAAATTTTACTGGCGGAAAGCCTTATTAGTAGCTCACTCTTGTTTCATGATAAGCCGATTAAAACACCTGATGAACTTTCGAAAGTCATGGTTAAGGCTCTTGAGAACATTGGAAATTTTTACAACAACATCTTTCCCGAATTAGCAACACCAACCAAGACACTTTTTGGCCGGAAAAAGACACCCCTCGAGCTGGCAGAGAGAATTCTTGATAAGAGAATTGATTATACCTCTGAGTTTGACACCAATTTTTGGGTTCAGTTTTTTCATAACAGTTTATTGTTTCTCGACATATTTATTTTTGGTCAATGGATTCATACCAATGCTGATCGAATTGTTTCAGATTTCTTTAAGTATGAACGTGAGGAGCTTAGGTTTTCTGTGGTTAAAGTAATAGCCTGTGCTGCACACGCAAACTCAACGATCGAATATGAGGAAAGAAGGCTGTTAGAATTTTTCCTACAGAGCACAGAATTACCCCAGGACAAAAAGAGAGAGGCCAAGAAAATATTTGATGAAGGGATTTCGCTGGAGGAGATAAACCTGCCCACAAACAATTCATGGATTCTAAAGAAATATTTTTTAGAAATAGCGATCCTTACTATTTGGGCCGATAAGCGTGTGGAAGATTCTGAATTGGGATTTCTTAAACACTTATGCAAGTATCTCGGATTTTCAGAAGAAGACCTTGAAAACAGCATGTTAGCCATCGAGGGTTTTGTACTGGAATACTGGGAGAAGCTGAGCTATTTGCAGAATAAGCAGGACTATAATCAAGTTAGCGAACAATTTATAGAGCGGATGACTAAAGTTACAGACTCAAATAAAAGTCGTCTTGTTAAGGAGGTTCAGGAGAGTAAAGAATTGATGGAGCTATTAAGAAAAGCCAGGGCTCATGAACTTAACGAAGAGGAAAAGCAGCAGATGCAGGTTTTATTACTTGCTGCCTTGAAAACCATTCCAACGTTTGTAATTATTTCATTGCCCCAGCGATTTCTCACGCTGCCGATTTTAATGAAAATTCTGCCGAATAATTTCTTTGCAGAAGTGGCTTAACTCAGCGTTAATTTAATCCTGTAACTCTTCTGATTCTTTGTCCTTACGGGGAATCAAAACTGAGAAAACAATCGAGAGTGTAAGTGTTACAAGAATCACCAGGAAGGAGATCGTGGGCGGCATATCCGTTAACACATCGGGTATAAAATCAACGCCTTTGCCGATTTCCAATAACATTTTGGCGCCAATGAAGAACAGAATGATCGACAAGCCTTTTTGAAGCAGGTAGAATTTGTCGATAATTCCAGAAAGCAGGAAGAACATGGCCCGCAAGCCCATAACAGCAAAAATGTTGGAAGTATAGATGATAAATTCGTTGGTAGTTATTGCAAAAGCAGCCGGAATAGAGTCAACAGCAAAAATTAAGTCGGTAGTTTCAATCAAAACGATAACAAGAAAAAGAGGCGTAAACATCCACTTACCATTTACCTTGGCTAAAAACTGGCCGCCCATTTCATCTTTCGTAATTGGTAAGTATTTGCGACAGAATTTTAGAATTGGATTTTTCTCCGGATCGATTTTTTCATCACTATCCTCGAAATAGATTTTAATACCGGAATAGATCAGGAACACTCCAAAGATGTAAAGGATCCAATGAAATTTATGAATCAGGATTGCCCCAACGAAAATGAAGAATCCGCGGAAAACCACTGCTCCCAAAATTCCCCAGAAAAGTACTTTGTGAAAGTATTCTTCCTTGACTTTAAAAAATTTTAGAATCAACAGGATGACGAAAATGTTATCCACCGATAGTGCATACTCCGTCAGGTAGGCAGAGAAGTATTCGAAGGCCCCATCCGAACCTCCGCTATCCTTATCCAAAGCATAAATCAGGTAGCCGAAAACGGTACTAACCAGCACCCAGAAAATAGATTGATAGAGTGCCGATTTGGTCGAGATCTTATGGGCAGTTTTGTTGAAAATGCCCAGATCAAGAAGCAGGAAAACAAGAATTATGGTTCCAAAAACTCCAAAAAGAAAAGACTCATCTTTCAGATCAAATCCAAACAAGGTGAACAAAAACATGTCTTTTCTAAGGGTTTTTGGGTCAAAGAGAGACGATTAGTGGCCAACAGTAGGCTTGTAATCACCGCTCATAAGCGCCAAAGCTACAAATTAATTTAATTTCAAAAATGCTACTAGAGGCTTAATGCACCGCCCAAACAAAAAGAAACCACAATAGTCATAATTTATTGGCACTTGTCGCACGTGCCTTGTATAAGCAAGTTTACTTCACGAACACGGTACCCGTTGGGAAGGGTTACCGCTGGAACAACCACATCTTCCAGGCAATTGGTTTGTCCGCACTTTTCGCATTTAAAATGGACGTGTTCATGGTGATGCTCATGGGTAGAGCACGGATCACTGCATAAGGCATATTTCAAACTGCCCTCATCATCCAGCACTTTGTGAATGACCCCCTTATCAAGAAAAGTCTTAAGCGTTCGGTAAACAGTAACCCGATCAAACGAAGATGCGATTTCGTGTTCAATGTCTGAGTAAGAAAGGGCAAATGAATTCTTTATGAACAGGTTAAGAATTGCAGACCTGCTAGTGGTGGTTCGCAGCTGGTAGTCTTTGAGGATTTCGCCTTCGGGCTTTTTCATCGCACCTCTACTTGTAGTTTTAGCAAGTTACTATAAATACCATTATCGAGGGCGCTTAGTTCAACATGCGACCCTGATTCCGCAATCTCCCCGTCTTTAATAACCATAATGCGATCCACCTTGCGGATCGTGCTAAGTCGATGCGCGATCACAATAGTAGTTCGGTTCTCCATTAATTTTTCGAGTGCTTCCTGTACTAATTTTTCAGATTGGGCATCCAGGGAACTGGTGGCTTCATCCAGAATAAGGATCGATGGATCTTTCAAGATTGCCCGTGCAATGGCTACCCGTTGTCTTTGACCCCCTGAAAGCTTTACCCCTCGATCACCAACAATAGTGTCTAACTTTTCAGGGAAACTTTCAATAAACTCCCAGGCATTTGCCTTGATGGCCGCATCGATGACTTCCTGCTCCGAAGCCCCTGGCTTTCCATAAGCAATATTCTCACGAATTGTACCTCCGAATAGAATAACCTCTTGTGGTACAATACCGATGTTGTGACGATAGTCAAAGAGATTATAAGTCTGATTTTCTTTTTCATCCACGCGAATACTTCCCGACTTTACCGGGTAAAAGCGCATCAACAAATTTATGATGGTTGACTTGCCCGAACCGCTTGGCCCCACCAAGGCTACTTTTTCTCCTGGCTTAACATTGAAACTTATTTTCTTTAACACTTCAATATCAAGACGACTAGGGTAAGTGAAAGACACCTGATCAAATTCAATGTTGCCTTTTAATTTCACGGACTGCGTTGAAGAGGAACGTTCATCGGGCTGGTCCAGAATTTCAAGGATTCGCTCAGAGGCACCAACTGAACGTTGCAACTGACTATAAATGTCTCCAAGTCCGGCAATCGATCCGCCAATAAAAGCAGTATAGAGCACGAATGAGAAAAGTTCGCCCACTTCAGCTTCGCCCGATTTAACAAGGTAAGCGCCATACCAGCTTACAGCCACAATGCCACCAAAGAGAGCCACAATAGTAAACGATATAAATAATCCACGGTAGCGCGAGGCATAGATGGCCGTCTTCACCACCTCGTCTAATGATTTTTTGTAACGAATCACTTCAAATAATTCGTTGGTGAATGATTTCACCACGGCAATGGATTGGAGAGTTTCTTCTACTATAACATTTGAACTGGCCAGTTGATCTTGTGTCTTCTTAGAGAGTTTGCGAATGAACTTTCCAAAAAACAGAGCTGCCAATACCAGCACTGGAAAAGTCAGCAGCATGAAAATGGTAAGCTTGGG
>DAOOCD010000069.1:0-15549 GCA_035408225.1 Cyclobacteriaceae bacterium
TTGATGATAGTTTAAAAGCCCTGCAGGAGTTAGCTAAGTATCATCGTGCAAAGTTAACCATACCCGTCATTGGCCTCACCGGATCAAACGGTAAGACTACCAGTAAAGAATTATTGAATGCCGTGTTAAGCAAAAAATTTAAAACCTACGCAACAAAAGGTAATTTAAATAATCACATTGGCGTTCCACTCTCGATCTTGAGTGTAGACAAGTCGATAGAGATAGCTGTAATTGAAATGGGCGCCAATCATGTGGGTGAGATTGCTTTGCTTTGTTCTATTGCTAATCCAACGCATGGATTCATTACCAACATTGGCAAGGCCCACATCGGCACTTTTGGTGGATTTGAAAATATTATCCGAGGCAAATCAGAATTATACCAGCATTTGATAGTGGATAATGGAATTGTGTTTATCAATTCTCAGAATAACATTCTGGCCAACATGGCCAAGCGATTTAAGAATCCATATTTCTACCCGGCAGCGGGCGATTATCTGCATGTTAAATTGTTGGATGCTGATCCATTCATACGGTATGACGATGAGCAGGGAGAAACAGTGCAAACCCAATTAATGGGTGCATACAATTTTGAAAACATAGCAGTGGCATTATGTATCGGAAAGTTTTTTGGCGTGGAGGCGACTGCCGCCAATAAAGCTATTGCGGACTACGTGCCCGGTAACATGCGGTCACAAATTCTTGTAAAGGGAACCAACACAATTATACTTGATGCTTACAATGCCAATCCCAGTTCAATGGAGGCAGCGATAAATAGCCTGGCTAATATGAAGGCTACAAGGAAAGTTGCTATTCTCGGTGATATGTTCGAATTGGAGGAAGAAGCTGAAAAGGAACATCGGAAAATAGGTGAGTTATTGAATGCGAAGAGTTTCGATCAGGTTTATTTATGCGGCAGGTTGATGCAAGCGGCTAAAGGTTCACATGCAGCCAGTCAGTTATTTGAGAAAAAGGAATTGTTGATTGAGGAACTTAAGAAGCATCCGATAAAGGACTCCACCATTCTTGTAAAAGCCTCGCGCGGAATTGGCCTTGAATCGATCGTTGAGTATCTTTAATTATGACACAAAAAAGTATGAATTCAACCGTAAAAATTATTGCCTGCTTATTGATATTAGTTGCGGGCGAGATAAACGCTCAGGAATGGTATAAACTTCCGGAAGGAACCGAAACCCGATGGGCTAGTTTCGAAAACTCATCGGCAGCTCGTGGGAAGGGTGGCGCAGAAAACAAAAAAGCAAAAGGTCATCCATCAGAAATGTTTGCTCCGGGTGAAACCAAGACTTTACTCAATACAACTGGGGCCGGAGTTATACAACGAATCTGGATGACTATTAGCGACCGTACGCCCCAGGTGTTGCGCGCTATTCGTATCGAAATGTACTGGGATGGATCAACGAAACCAGCAGTGTCTGCTCCGTTGGGTGATTTTTTTGGTGTAGGGCTTGGTAGAAAGGTGGCCTTTCAGAATGCGATGTTTTCCGATCCTGAAGGTCGGTCGTTTAATAGCTATGTGCCGATGCCGTATCGCAAATCGGCCCGCATTGTGTTGGTGAATGAAAGCAATAAGACTGTGAATTTATTTTACGATGTCAACTTTCAACAGGTGAAGACGCATGGGCCTGATGTGATGTACTTTCATGCCTATTGGAGCCGGATTGAAAAAACAGAATTGGCAAAAGATTTTATCATTCTGCCAAATGTAAAAGGGAAAGGCCGGTACCTTGGAATGAACATGGGCATCATCACCGATCCATTGTATGAAAAAAGCTGGTGGGGTGAAGGTGAAGTAAAAATTTATTTAGATGGAGATAAAGACCTGCCCACATTGAATGGCACAGGCACCGAAGATTATATCGGAACCGGTTGGGGACAAGGCGCATTTACCCATGACTTTCAAGGTTGTTTAATAGCTGATGAACCTGGCAGACAATGGGCTTTTTACCGGTATCATATTCCTGACCCGGTATTCTTTGCAAAGAATTGTGAAGTTGCGATTCAGATTATGGGCGGTGAGATGACAGACAAGGTACGTTCTTATGTAAAGAATGGAGCGCAGCTTATTCCTGTTACTGTAGCTATGGAAAAAGGTTTTGCCAAGCTTTTTGAAATGAACCCTGTGCCTAAACTTATGGATGAGAATTTTCCGCAGGGCTGGACTAATTTCTACAGAAGCGATGATGTTTCAGCCATCGCTTACTTTTATTTGGATTCTCCGGTGAATGGATTGCCAGCCTTGCCTTCCGCAGAGATAAGATCAAGAGGACTGAATGAGAAATAAGGAGAACTACAACTATCTAAAGATATGGACTTAAAGGCTATTCTTACTTTTCTAAAAACAATCGCAAAGAATAATAACCGCGAGTGGTTTGAGAAAAACAAACCGAAGTATCTGGACTCGAAAAAGCAGTTTGAAGATTTTCTGGAAGCAGTTCATAAAGAGTTATTGAAGTTTGATGAAAGTCTGGCGGGCCTCAATCCGCGAAAGCAGGGATTTAGAATCTATCGAGATGTGCGGTTCAGTAAAGACAAGCGACCATATAAAGTGAATATGGGGGCGGGATTTTCTGCTCACGGAAAGATGGAACAGGAACCGGGCTATTACATTCACATAGAACCTGGAAAAAGTTTTGTGGCGGGAGGAATTTACATGCCTGATGCCGAGCGGTTATCGAAAATCAGGCAAGAGATTGATTACAATGCCAGCGACTTTTTGAAAATCCTGAAGGATAAGAAATTCAAAAAACTTTTTCCTTCGCTCGATGATTTTGATTCGCTAAAGACTGCCCCTAAAGGATACCCTAAGGACCATCCGCAAATTGACCTGCTCAGGAATAAGAGTTTTGTTGTGTCGCATCGCTTTACCGATGCGGAGGTAACCAGCAAGACTTTTGTAAAGAAAGTAGCTGCTGTATGTAAAACCCTGAAGCCTCTCAATGATTTTATGGCGGAAGCAATTGCGTAAACTATTTTTTTAGCATCCACTTCATCAACGGTCCGCTACTCATACTAGTGATCAATGCCATAATAACCAATGAGACGAACACCTTTTCGTTGATTAAGCCATTCTCAAGGGCTACCAACCCAAGAATAATTTCCATTGCCCCGCGGGCATTCATCCCAAAAGCGGCCGCAAGCGATTCACGCCAGGTGAAACCACCAAGACGGGTGCCCCAACCGCTACCGATAATTTTTCCCGCAAAGGCAATAGCGATGATGGCCAGTGTGAGCGTTAAATCAAAATTGTCTATGAAGTTTACTTTCAATCCAATGGAGACAAAAAAGAGGGGAGCAAAGATGTTGTTGATAAACTGATGAACAATCTCTTTAGCGCGTTCGCTTAGGTGTTCAGAGTCTCCCAAGGCAACGCCTACAATGAAGGCTCCGAAAATTGCATGAATGCCAATATATTCAGTGAAAGCAGCTGCAAGAAAGCAAAGCGCTAAAGATAGAGATAGCAATCCTCCTGGCCACGCTAGTTTGCGATTCACCCATGGTAATCCCCGATTGATCAAACCCCTGCCCACCGTTAACATCGCAGCAGTGAAGCCTACGGTAAGAAGCACCGTATTCCAGATCGACATGCTTTGTTCTTTGCCGATCATACCCAAGACAACTGAGAAAATTAGCCAACCGATCAGGTCATTAATCATCGCAGAGGAAATCACCAACATGCCCATCCGGGATTTGAAAATATTTAAGTCCATGAGAATTCGAGCAATTACAGGCAAGGCTGTGATTGCCATGGATGTTCCCATAAAAAGTGAATAAGCAAGATGTCGGGTTTCATCGGTGCTATCGAAAAAGGCCGGAAAGAAATAGGGAAACATAAATCCAAAAGCAAATGGAATGATGAGCCCAAGTGAGCTGGTATAAATTGCCTGTCTGCCTTGTTGCAAAACAATATGAAGATCAACTTCAAGGCCAGCAATGAACAGGAGCATGACAACGGCCACCTGAACGAATCCATCCAATACTAATGAAGATGAGCCCGCTGGAAATAATCCATGAAACCACTCTGGCTGGATCATGCCTAGAATAGTTGGCCCCAGAATGATGCCTGCCAAAATTTCGCCCACCACGGCTGGTTGTTTTATTTTGCGGGCAACCTCAGCAAAAAGTCGCCCCATGATCAACATTACGCTGAGTTGAATCAGCAAATTCATTACCTCATGTTGACTTAGCTTATTCATGACATGCGGGGTTGAACGACAAGAATATTGCAGGGCAAGTCATTGAAAATGTATTCCTGATCATGAGGAAATACTCGTGTAAAAAATGAAAATTTTCTTCGGGGCGCACCCATTACCAGCAGGTCAGCTTCCTTGCGATCAGCAAACCGGGCGAGTTCAAAACCTGATCTTCCGGAGAGCATTTTAATATTAATTTTTAATTTATCATGTGAAATCCGTTGGAGCATTTTTTCTACTTCTTCGGTTTCCTCACGCATCATGTTTTGTTTGCTTTGTGCATATTCTTCCTCGGTACACTGTTCATTCGCTGAAAGTGCGAGGCCTAAAAGTTTCAATTCACGCACAATATGAATCCACGTATCTGGTATGGTCTGGTTCCAATGGCAGGCTGCGTAGATGGCATATTCGGCATAGGGGCTGTCTTCGGCATTTACTATAATATTTTTTAGTGGCTTACTTTCTAATGATGGGTTTGTTATCATAAGAACTGAACAATCAGCCTTGTGCATAATTTTCCGGGCTACTGTTCCGAGGTAGTGATTAACGAGGTTTTCCTTTTTTAAAGCCCCAGCAACCAACAAATCAATTTTTTCTTCTTTACAGGCTTTCAGAATTTCCTTTACAGGATCTCCGCTTTTCCATAACACTTTTACATTTATTGAACTTACCCCAACCGCAACCAACATTTCATTGATTTTCTGTTCTGCTTCGGGTCCGTGAACGCCAACATGTATTAAAATGAGCTTTGCTTTAAAATGATTAACCAATCGACTTGTTTCGGCCAGCATAGCGCGGGCTGTTGGGGAAAAGGCAATGGCTAAGCCGATGACATGAAAATGAATCATGGATCTGAAAATTAATAAACCGAGATCGCTTATGGGCGAAAATTTGGTTTTATCTTGTTTTTTTTTGTGATCATTGGTTGAAGATTCGCATGCTTAGCAAGAAATTCAGAGATATCATCATTGGAAAGCACACCTACATTGTATCATGGGTGGACTATAAAAATGCCATTTTGAGTGGCCATCTTATTGTTGTTGCCATTCTGGTAGGTATTGTTTACCTCATCAATGACCGCTATCATGGGATTCATGGAAACGAACCCTATTATATAGCAGTAATTGTAATTGCTATTGGGGCATTAATACTCAACCGCAAAAAAAAATACCGGTTGGCCAATATTTTATTCATGACGCTCATCAATATAATTGTCTTTCTGTTTGCTTCGAATGATGCGTATCGAACGGGTATATACATGTTTCTGGTTATTTCAGGTATTACTGGTTTTGCCTTATTTGGGCACAAGGACCAGAAGCTAGCCTTTGCATTTGCTGGGCTATCAACCATTTTATTTTTTCTTTCATATTGGGGTGGCTTCTCGATTCAGCCCAAGCGAATATTTACCGAGGAATATGTCCAAATTATGTTCGCAACAAATTTTGTAATTGCCCTTATTACCGCAATTGCACTATTGTATTTTCTAATTGACATCAATCACGTAACACAAAAGGAGATTCTCGCAAAAAATGATTTGTTGGCAAAGACCAACAAAGAGCTAGATCGATTTGTTTACAGTGCTTCTCATGATCTTCGCGCTCCATTGCGTTCTTTGTTAGGGTTAATTGAAGTGTCACAGAAAACAAATAATCCGGAAGATATTCAGCAGTGCCTCGATTTGATGAAGCAACGCGTTCACAACATGGATGGATTTATTAAAGAGATCATAGATTTTTCAAGAAATGTCAGGCAAGAAGTAAGACCGGAAAGGTTGGTGCTTTTGCCAATCATTCAGGAAACTATTGAGGATCTTAAATTCGCGGAAGGCATGGAACAGATTTATGTTCGGTTGGATATTCCTCCTAATCTTGAAATAATTTCAGACGCTACCCGCTTGAAAGTAATTTTGCATAACTTGATTGGAAACTCTTTCAAATATCATGATCCACATAAAGAACAACAGGAGGTCATGATTAAAGCCTATCCTGACGCAGACCAGGTTCGGATTGATATAGAGGATAATGGCTTGGGCATTGGAGTTGAACACCAGGAAAAAGTATTTGATATGTTTTATCGGGCTTCCGAAAAATCTCAAGGCTCAGGGTTGGGTTTATATATTGTGAAGGAAACCCTCGCCAGATTAAAAGGCTTTATCCAACTGCAATCTACTGTTGGCAAGGGATCCCGGTTTACTATTTGGTTACCAATTCGTATTGACTGACATGGGGATTCAGAAATTTATA
Source organism: Cyclobacteriaceae bacterium (assembly GCA_035408225.1). GTDB lineage: Bacteria > Bacteroidota > Bacteroidia > Cytophagales > Cyclobacteriaceae > ELB16-189. The sequence continues at coordinate 6,452 of DAOOCD010000069.1, forward strand.
TTGAAGGACCGGGTACTTGAGACCGAAAGTGAAAAGCGGAAAATAATTCTCGGTGCCTATCTTATCATAATGTATATCGGCATTGATTTCTTTTATTTCATTGTCAATTTATTTAATGATCAGGGTGAGCCAGCCTCCTTATTTATCGGTTTTCTTATTTCTGTTTTTTGTTTGTTGTTACTGCGATCACAAAAAGTAAATACAGCTATTATTATCCATCTCATTCGATGTAATTTCTTTGCATTCTATTTTTCTTATATAGACGAAGATCCCTTGCAAACGGGTTCTTACCTGTACTTCGTTCCCAGCAGTCTTGGAGCCCTGGCCGTTTTTGGATACCGTGAACGCTTCTACGGAATTGGGTTCACCATCCTGAGTTTCGTACTTTTTTTGATAGCGATTTTTGAGCCAACTCATTTTCATCCTAACGAAGCACACTTTTACGTAGTTGTAAGTTTTCTGATCATTTTGTTAATCGGAGTTCTTATTCTGATTTTTTTTGATCGGATGGTTACTTCCACCGAAAGAAACATTCTTTCGAAAAACAGAGAACTAATAAAAATAAATCAGGAACTTGATCGCTTCGTGTATAGCGCATCTCATGATTTGCGTGCACCACTAACCTCAATGGCAGGTCTTATCCATTTGGCTCAGCGCGATCCTGCTGAAGCTCAGAATTACCTTTTATTAATGCACGAGCGATTGAAGGTGATGGATAATTATATAAAGGAGATTGTTGAATATTCGAGAAATGCCAGAACGGAGGTGGTACTGACGGAGATACCCCTGAAAAAAATGGTCCATGAAGTAGTTCAGACCTTGAAATATTCTACTGATATCAGCAAGGTCAAGATTGAAGTTAAGATTGAGGACTCGCTCAGGATAAAAACAGATGCCTCCCGATTACAGGTAATACTCAATAACCTGATTGGTAATGGATTTAAATATCAGGATTTCACTAAACCCCAGCCTTTGCTGAAAGTACAGGCAACTATTGAAGATGGTCGCTGTTTAATACATATTGAGGACAATGGTACTGGCATTAAGCAAGAACACCATGGTCGCCTGTTTGAGATGTTTTATCGGGCCAACGATATTGCGGCAGGTTCCGGATTAGGCTTATATATAGCCAAGGAAGCTGCGGATAAGCTACGGAGCACTATTACATTTGTTTCAGAATATGGGCAGGGTTCAACCTTTACGATTAGCCTGCCCGTATAAACTCCTGAAATTTTATAACCCCATCCATTTCAATCTACTACCTACTAATTTCTATCTTTGCGGCTTATGGCAAATCAGGAAGACAATCTTTTTAAAAATGTGATCTCCCACTCAAAGGAGTATGGCTTTATTTTTCCCTCAAGTGAAATCTATGACGGACTAAGTGCTGTGTATGATTATGGTCAAAATGGATCTGAATTAAAAAATAACATCAAGGAGTATTGGTGGAAGTTCATGACCCTGCTGCATGATAATATTGTTGGGATCGATGCGGCTATTTTTATGCATCCCACTACCTGGAAGGCATCCGGTCACGTAGATGCTTTCAACGATCCGATGATTGATAATAAAGACTCTAAAAAACGCTATCGGGCCGATCAGTTGATTGAAGGCGTGATTGAAAAACTGGAAGAAAAAATTGAAAAGGAAGTTGAGAAGGCAGCCAAGCGATTTGAGAATTTCGATCGCGCCATGTTTTTGAGTACTAATGCCCGTGTGGTAGAGTATCAGAAAAAAATAGATGACATCAATGCGCGCATGAAGGATGCATTGGGGCGCGGAGATATGGCCGACCTGAAGCAACTGATTGTAGACCTGGAGATCGCGGATCCAATCTCAGGAACTAAAAACTGGACCGAAGTACGGCAGTTTAATCTGATGTTTTCCACTGAAATGGGTTCAGTAGCAGATGATGCCAATAAGATTTATTTACGCCCCGAAACAGCGCAAGGCATTTTTGTAAACTTCCTGAACGTACAGAAAACAGGCCGCATGAAAATTCCTTTCGGGATTGCCCAGATCGGTAAAGCGTTTCGGAATGAGATTGTTGCGCGTCAGTTTATTTTCCGCATGCGGGAGTTCGAGCAAATGGAGATGCAGTTTTTTGTGAAGCCCGGAGAAGAAATGAAGTGGTATGAATTCTGGAAAGAGAAACGCATGAAGTGGCACAAGGCATTAGGACTTGGATCTGATAATTATCGTTATCATGATCACTTAAATCTGGCTCATTATGCTAACGCAGCCTGCGACATTCAGTTTAATTTTCCCATGGGCTTCCGCGAATTGGAAGGCATTCACTCGCGCACTGATTTTGATTTAAAGAGCCATGAAAAGTTCTCAGGCAAGAAACTGCAGTATTTCGATTCGGAGGACAATCAGAACTTCATTCCCTATGTAGTCGAAACCTCAGTGGGTCTTGATCGCATGTTTTTGTCTGTTCTTTCTTCGGCCTACAAAGAAGAAAAACTGGAAGATGGAAGCGAACGTGTGGTGTTGAAAATTCCGGCACCGCTGGCACCAAATAAAGTGGCAATACTTCCATTGATGAAAAAAGATGGTTTGCCTGAAAAGGCGATGGAAATTATGAACCAATTGAAGTTTGATTTCCGGTGTTTCTATGAAGAGAAAGATGCAATTGGTAAACGTTATCGCAGACAAGATGCTATTGGTACTCCCTATTGTATTACCGTTGACCATCAAACCCTGCAAGATAACACAGTAACGATTCGCGATCGCGATACCATGAAACAGGAACGGGTTGCTATCAGTGCGGTGAAATTAGTTATTCAGGATTCCGTTTCGATGGCTGAGCTGCTAAAGAAAATCTGACATGGGAGCTGCTTTACTGGCAGCATTAGCGCGACTTCTGTATGGCGGATATCAGGAGTTGCGCTTTCGTTTTTATTATGGTCCCATCTTTCATCGCTTTCTCAACCGTAAATACATTTTCTACACTACGTTACCGTGGACGCTTAAAATGAAATTTTTACGACTGGCGCGTGATCAATACGAATATTTTGAATTTGTGCCCAGGGAACGATTGAAACTGACAAGGGCGATGAAGGCCATCATTTCATGTGCCGCAGCTCAGCTACTTTTATTTTTGCCATCTAAGGGTTTATCATTTTATAAAAGGATCATCGTATACCCTGATTATTACAATTCGCGGATAACTAACCGCAGACACAAAGGTGAGGTGAATCCCGGCTTGAGAACCATTGTCTTTAGCTGGCGCGGAATTGCTGAAGGACTGAAACAAGAAAGTGATGGCATCAATCTGCTGCTTCATGAATTCGCCCATGCCTTGTGGCTGGAGCATAAGCTGGTAGATAGTTATGAAATATTAGATACTGAAGGAATAGAGCACTTTGAAAAGTATGCAACAACTGAAATGGCTAACCTCGCAGCCAATGAGCAACACTTTTTCAGACGATATGCTTTTGACAACATGGAGGAGTTTTTTGCCGTGGCTGTTGAGAACTTTTTTGAACGCCCAGCCCTCTTTCAACAAGCACAACCTGAACTTTATCTTATTTTAGTGCGACTTTTTAAACAAGATCCCGTAAAACTCTATGCATTCCGCCCTCAACAGAAACCTTTATTTCGTTAAGGAACATGTAAAGATATTCAAGGCCGCGAATAGCTTTGATGTATACGATCCGGAGACGAAAGAGCAATTGCTACAATGCCGCGAGGACAACCTTGGATTTTTTACTAAGATGTTCCGGTTTACCGAGTACAAACGGATGACGCCCTTTGAGATGGAGATAAGAACTCCTGCGGGCGAACCAATACTTACAGTAAGGCGCGGAGTTTCTTTTTGGCTTTCAACCGTAGAGGTATTGGATGAACGGAAGCAGTTAATTGGAAAGTTCAAACAACATTTTTTTAGCATTGGCGGTAAGTTTGAAGTGCTGGATGCCAGCGAGCGACCTTTGTGCATGCTTAATGGAAAGTGGACTAGTTGGGACTTCAAGTTCGTAAGTAATGATGGTAGAGAATTTGCCTCAGTTTCCAAGAAATGGAGTGGTATTGGTAAAGAACTTTTCACTTCCGCTGACAATTATATTTTACAGATAAGTCCGCAAGTGCCGGCCGACAATCCATTGCGAATGCTTATTATGGCTGCTGTTATGTGTATTGATATGGTGCTTAAGGAATAAATTTTATGAACTGGATCCAACTTCTTTCTTCGCAGCGCTTCAATCAGAAATCTGACTCAACAGAATCAACGCGTAGTACGTTTGAGCAGGATTATGACCGGATTGTTTTCTCGCATCCCTTTCGCAGGCTGCAAGATAAAACACAAGTGCACCCGTTACCCGAGCATGACTTTGTTCATACCCGATTAACTCATAGTCTCGAGGTTTCCAGCGTTGGCCGCTCATTAGGCAGACGGGTTGGAGAAGTGCTTATTCAACGTCATGCTGAACTGACTACAAAATTTTCATCGCACGACTTTGGTACAGTGGTAGCATCGGCTTCGCTGGCGCACGATTTAGGAAATCCACCCTTCGGTCATTCAGGGGAAGATGGTCTAAGTGATTTTTTTCTGCACCATGAAGGACAAAAGTACAAACCACATTTTACAGATGCGGAGTGGGCAGATCTTACACACTTTGAAGGCAATGCGCAGGGCTTTCGCATTTTGAATAAGAGTCAATACCAGGGCTTACGACTTACTGTTGCAACACTCGGGGCATTTACAAAATATCCTTGTCCGGCTTTATTCACGGAACGTAATAAATCTAAGAAGAGCCAGAAGAAATTTGGTTTCTTTCAAACCGAGCAAGGCTTGTTTAATCAAACGGCAGAGAAATTAGGTCTGATAAAAAATGCAGAACGCGTATGGGCCCGGCATCCGTTGGCTTTTTTGGTTGAGGCTGCTGATGATATCTGTTACAACATTATTGATCTGGAAGATGGTTGCCGGTTGGGATTGGTTCCGGTCAATGAAACAATTGAATTATTAACGGGTATTCTTCGCCAGGATTTTAATCCCGACAAGGCAGCGCGCATAAAAAGTGTGGATGAAAAAATAGGTGTGTTGCGCGCTATGGCTATCGGAAAACTTATCAGCGATGTAGTGGAGGTATTTCTTCAACACGAAACAGAAATTTTGTCTGGGCAGTTTGACCAGGCCCTTACAGATTTGGGAGCTTATAAAAATGAGTTGAAGCAAATTATAGATATCTCCATTGAGAAAATCTATCGGGCCCGGCATGTGGTAGAGATTGAATCTGCGGGGTTTGAAGTACTACCTGGCTTGCTCGATGAATTTATAAAAGCCGCTGAACACCTTGTAAAGAATAATCAAGCGCGTAAATATTCTAACCTTGCCCGCTTGTTGCCTCAGGAAACTGCCAGTATAATTCTTACCAATCCAGATAATACTTATTTGCATTTTCGCGAAGTGGTTGATTTTGTATCAGGGCTGACTGACCGACATGCGCTTTCGCTGTACCGGAAGATCAAAGGGTTTGAGATTTAAGGTTCAGATCGGTTTTTGAATGCTTCAAAACACCTTGATTCGGGTAATTTAATTGCAAAAATCCTTAGTTTTAGGCCTCTTTTCGAAGTGTCTCACGATGAATTGTAAAAAAGATGTGGACTAAAATAGCTCAGTTTATCATTCGGTTTCGCATACCCCTGATCGCGGTCATTGGGGTGATCACCATCTTCATGGGTTATCATGCGGCTAAAGTTGAGATGAGCTATGACTTTACCCGCACGGTGCCACTTAACGATCCTGATATGGTTTTTTTCAATCGCTTCAAGCAGCAGTTTGGAGAGGATGGAAATATGATGGCCATTGGAATAAAAGATAGTTCCATCTATAAGCTTGAGAATTTTCAAAAGCTCAAAGAGTTCAGCAACAATCTTAAGAAAATTGAAGGCGTTGGTGAGGTATTGTCATTGCCGTTACTAAGGGTCATTTTGAAAGATACAGTTGAAAAGAAATTTTACCTCGATCCTTTATTTCCCGAACAAATACAGTCACAACACGAACTTGATAGTTTATTAGCCATAGCCCGGAATCAGAAATTTTACATGGGTCAGTTGGTGAATGTGGAAAATGGGGCGACCATGGTGCTGGCACCTATGAAAAAAGAATATGCCAACTCAGTCAAGCGCATAGGAGTTACAAACCGGTTGATGGAACTCGGTACAGAATTTAGCAACGAGACAGGCGTTCAGATTCATTATGCAGGTTTACCTTTTGTGCGGTCGGTGATGGCCCAGCAGGTGCGTAAAGAATTATCATTCTTCTTATACCTCTCTGCCATAGTTACCGGAGTTATCATGCTACTTTTTTTCCGTTCGTTTAGGGCGGTAATTTTTTCCATGATCATGATCGGGGTTGTTGTGGTATGGACGATCGGGACAATAGCATTGCTTGGATTTAAAATAAGTCTACTCAGTGGACTGATACCACCCGTGATTGTAACCATTGGAATCACCAATGCGATTTATTTATTGAATAAGTATCACATCGAGTATGTGAATCGCAAAAATAAAATGGAGGCTATTGAGGCCGTGGTACAGAAAATGGGGTTGGCAACTTTTCTCACCAATCTAACGGTAGCCATCGGATTCCTAACGCTCTTATCTACCGACATTACTATCCTACGCGAGTTTGGTATTGTGGCCGGTATAAATATCATTGGGCTGTTCATCGTAAGCCTGATTATGATTCCTGGCATATTATCGTGGATGCCGGAGCCAACGCCAAAGCATTTACGCCACATGGACTTTAAAATTTTGGGTGGCTTTGTCAAGTTCGTTGACCTGATCGTTAGCCGGCACCGCATGTTAATCTATGCTGTTACAGTGATCTTTACAGCGCTGGCTATTTTTGGAATGACCAAACTGTACTCAGTTTCTTTTATGGTAGATGATATACCCGAGGAGAGTACGGTAAAGAAGGACCTGAAATTTGTGGAAGAGAATTTTAGTGGCATTATGCCGCTGGAGATTGAAGTCGACTTACAAACCAAGCGTAAAAAACCTTTGCAGAGTTTAAAGATCGCCAAAACGATAGAGGCATTTGAAACTTCGTTGGATTCAATCACTGTAACGTCACGGCCCATTTCAATTCTTAGCTTCATTAAAGCATCGCGGCAAGCTTATTTTAAAAACAATCCGGATTGGTATGGATTGCCTTCCTCGGATATTGAAGCGAAGTATGTTTTAAGCTACCTGAAAGGGCAGTCTGACAACAGTGGCTTATTCAATTCTTTTGTTGACTCGACATACAGCAAGATGCGTATCTCCATGCAAATGGCCGATATTGGTTCCGTTAAAATGGATTCGCTGGTTCACAATATCATAGAACCTAAAGCAGCAGTTCTTGTAACGGAACTAAAGAAAACATTAAAGTCTGAAAGTGATACTGTTAAAGTTACTGTTACGGGCTCATCAAAAATATTTATTAAGGGCAATAAGTTCCTGATCGAAAACCTTACTGAGAGTTTGATTCTGGCGTGCGTACTCATCACTCTTTCTATGGCTCTCTTGTTTGCCAATGTGCGCATGATTTTAATCTCATTAATACCCAACCTGATTGCCTTGATGATCACAGCCGGCCTGATGGGCTATTTCAATATTCCGCTTAAAGCAAGTACAGCTTTGATTTTCAGCATCACGTTCGGGATCTCAGTCGATAACTCCATCCGTTTTTTGGCTAAGTACCGGCAGGAATTATTATCGAATAGCTTCTTTGTGCCGCGTGCGGTTAGCGAGAGTATTCTGGAAACCGGTAAAAGCATCATATACACTTCTGTTGTGTTATTTGCCGGCTTTATCATTTTTGCTTTTTCAGATTTCGGGGGCACTGTTGCATTGGGCTTATTAACATCCACTACGTTGTTAATATCAATGTTCACCAACCTTATTTTATTGCCTGCACTGATCATGACGTTCGATAAACCAAAGAAGAGCAAAGAGCATCTGCCAATCGATGATTTCGACTCCAGTTTTATTGGTGAACAGGAAGATGAAGAAATCGATTTAAGCAAAATTCGAATCCACGACCGCCAGGGCTCGGCAGAGTAAATCCAGAGGTAGTTTTTATCCCTTTCGAGGCTAAAATTACAGGCCGCAAATTACTGATGCCCTATGCTTAAAATGTCCTAAATTGCGGCCTTTATTTTAGAGAGAAGTGAGCAAATACAGAGAATTTAAGGAATTGAGTCTTGCCCAGGTAGCCACCGAAATCCTGGCATTTTGGAAAGAGGAGAAGATTTTTGAGAAATCAGTAAGCAACCGAGAAGGATCGCCCTCTTTTACCTTTTACGAAGGCCCGCCATCAGCTAATGGTACTCCGGGTATTCACCATGTAATGGCCCGTACGGTTAAGGATATTTTCTGCCGGTTCAAGACCCTGCAAGGCTATCAGGTAAACCGCAAAGGAGGTTGGGATACTCATGGCCTGCCGGTGGAGTTACAGGTGGAAAAAGAATTGGGCATCACAAAAGATGATATTGGTAAGAAAATCTCAGTAGAAGATTATAATAAGAAGTGCCGCGAAACGGTGATGAAGTATAAGGATCAGTGGGATGATCTTACCATGAAGATGGGTTACTGGGTTGATCTTGAGAAGCCTTATATCACCTACGAGAAAGAATACATCGAGTCACTGTGGTGGATTTTAAAGCAATTGTACGATAAGAAATTATTGTACAAGGGTTATACCATTCAACCTTATTCACCGGCAGCTGGTACAGGTTTAAGCTCACATGAGTTGAATTTGCCCGGTTGTTATAAAGATGTGAAGGACACTTCAGTTGTTGCACAGTTTAAAGTGACGCGTAATGCGAAGTCGGAGTTTTTGTTTAATTCGAATTTAAATTATCAAGAGCAAAGAGAAGTTCATGGATTAAGGGTGTCAGGAAGACCCTATGACGAAATTTTTGTTTTAGCTTGGACAACAACTCCATGGACTTTGCCATCCAATACGGCTTTGGCTGTAGGTGAAAAGATTAAGTATTTAATGGTGAATACTTGGAATCAATACACCAACAAAGAGGTAACGGTAATTTTAGCAAAGGATTTATTTAGTAAATATTTTCAAACTGAAGTTGTTAACGAGTCTATTG
>DAOOCD010000070.1:0-15313 GCA_035408225.1 Cyclobacteriaceae bacterium
TATTAAGTTTCTTCATCATTGCAAAATACTTGGGTGGCTCAGGCTGATCTTCCAACAAATATTTCACGAAACCATTTTCATCCTTGGGATATTGAAACGCCCAGTTACGTACTTTTTCATAGCCAACTGTTGTGCTGGGCACTGCACCCAATGCCTTTCCACAAGCAGATCCAGCTCCGTGGCCCGGCCATACCTGTATGTAATCAGCAAGCGCATTGAACTTATTAATAGACTTATACATTTCCTTTGCCCCGGCTTCTTTCGTACCTGCAAAACCAGCAGCTTTCTCCAATAAATCCGGACGGCCTACATCACCTACAAATACAAAGTCACCGGTAAATAACATCACGGGCTCATTGCTGGCAGGATGATCCGTTAACAAGAAGCTGATACTTTCCGGAGTGTGTCCGGGTGTATGCATTACTTTTAAAGTAAGATTCCCTACTTTAATTACACTTCCATCTTTCAATCCAATGTGAGGAAATTCATATAACCAACCTTCACCCCCTTCATCTGACAAATACATTTGAGCTCCGGTTAGTTTGGCTAACTCACGCGAACCCGTCAGAAAATCAGCATGAATGTGAGTCTCTGTGATATGGGTAATTTTAAGGTTATTCAGTTTTGCTATTTCGAGATAGGTATCCACATCCCGCTTTGCATCTATGACAATTGACTCACCGGTTTTCTGACATCCAATGAGGTAACTTGCCTGGGCTAACGTCTTGTCGTAAATGTGCTGAAAAAACATAGTTATTAATTTTTAGTTGATGAATGAGTTCCTTTTTTAGCCCCTTATGGGGATTTCAATAAATTGTCACACAAAGATATATCACCCCGGGGCTAGACTTCGGTGATTTAAGTTACACAAGCTGAAAATACTCAAAAAAGACGGGTTTTATAGGTGCAAATTTAGAGATTGGAACCATACTTCATGTGACTGATGTTACACTCAGACTGAAGATATCTTGCGACCTTTGCATAATACTAATTGACCATGGCAACTGTAAAACTCACGACCGAAGATTTTAAAGAAAAAGTTCTGGATTATACCACCCAGGAAGAATGGAACTACCAGGGCACACTACCTGCTATTATCGACTTCTATGCCGATTGGTGCGGACCCTGCAAAATGGTAGCCCCTATTCTCGAAGAATTGGCAAAAGAATACGAAGGCAAACTGGTGATCTATAAAGTAGACACTGAGAAAGAACAAGAACTTTCCTCCGTGTTTGGAATTCGCAGTATTCCTACATTTCTTTTTATACCCATGAAAGGAAAGCCCATGTTGCAACCCGGAGCGCTCCCTAAAAATGCATTTAAGCAAGTAATCGAGGAGCACCTTGTAATTGCCGAAAAGCAAGATACCCCGGCTGTTAATTAAATCTTAGAAGCAACAAGCCGAACGACACTGGCAGGCCCTGAGTGAAAAGGGCCTTCCTTTAGTTCTATTAATTTTTCCTGCAATACACCAATCTGTAAGTCTTCAAAATCAGCTTTAAGATCTGATATGGAATGGAGTAAAGCCCGATCTTTCGGTCCACCGGTATTGTACTTAAGTTGATCTTTAGAAAACGATTCGAAAATTATCTTGCCTCCAGACTTTAAACTTTTTTTGCATTCCTGGTGCAGATGCCTTCGCACCTCAACGGGCAAATGAACATAAATCAAAGCTACCGCATTAAACTCCTCCTCGGGTAACTTAATCTTACCGAGATCTTCTACTTCATATTCAATCGAAGTAATTCCAAGAGAAGCAGCGCGCGCAAGCGTTTTGGCTTTGGCCACTTCACTAAAATCATAAGCAGTTACTTTCCAGCCAAGGGAAGCCGCATAAATAGCATTTCTTCCCTCACCTTCTGCCGGTAATAAAAGTTTTCCGGGAGTTAAAGACTGAAGCTGCTCCTTAAAGAATTCGTTGGGCTCATCGCCATAAACAGTTGGATGTTGTCCGTATCTTTCATTCCAGAATTCCTTGTTCATAAATCTATTCAGGTAAATTTCTCAGAAAGAAATCCCGGATGTTGCCACCCATAATCAATTCTATTTCATGACGATTGAATTCTTCTTTCTCCAATGCAGTAACGATTAGCGGCAGGCCGGTTACATCAAAGTGTGTTCCGATGGCTCCGTCAAAGTCTGAGCCAAGAGCAACTTTATCAACACCAATTTTATCCGCTACATAGCGAATGCTTTTTGCTGTAGCGGCTGCATCGGTACCACAAACGGAAGTCTCCCACAAGCCAATGCCGATTAATCCATTTCGTTGCCCGATTTCTATTAAATGCTTATCCGAAAGATTACGCTGATTGTCACAAACGCCTTTTACTCCTGTATGCGAAACTAAAATTGGCTTATTGGTTAGAATCAGCACATCGTCTATTGTCTGCGGTGAAGCATGCGCCAGATCAATAGTGATATTTAAATCATTCATTCTGCGTACTAACTCCTTACCTCCTTCAGTAAGTCCCTGGCGATCCACCCCATGCGCTGAACCACCCCACTCATTATCAAAAAAATGGGTTATGCCGATGTAGCGAACACCAACTTTATAAAAAATATCAAGGTTACTTATATCATTCTCAAGGCAATGGGCGCCTTCCAATCCAAGCATCCCTGATATAAGTTGATGATTAGTGCTGCGGTCCAAAATAAATTTTTCCAATTCACTTTTAGTGGAGATTACTCTAAACTGCCCGGAAGATTTTTCTGAAAACTTATGTAATTGATTAATCTGATGCAGGGCTCTTTCTTTAATGCTGAACCAGGTCTTTGGCGGACGAAGTTGTCCGAAACTCAACAATGCAATCTGATCCGACTTATCATCGTTGCGCTCAATGTTAATTCCTTTAGGCACTTTGCTTACAATTGAAAATACCTGAAAAGCCATGTTGGCTTGCTGCATGCGCGGAAGATCCACATGACCATAGTCATGTAATTCAAAAAAATCGCGATCCCACAACAACATATCGCAATGCAAATCAGCAACGAACGGGATGGAATCATACCAGGTCATGCGATCGGTTGCTTTGACTCTCGATGTGACGATGTTTGATTTCCTGTCAAAATAAGTCGGCACGAAGGAAAAGAAAATCACAACTGCGATACCAATTATTACCGCAAAGGCTATACCTACTTTTCTAAGCATACTTTATATAATCTCAAGAGGTACGTTTGTTATCTGAACTCATATCCCACTCCCATTAACTGAGTTAGTAATGTGTTAGGTGCATCCGTGGCTGTAGCGCGACCTTCCAATTTGGGAGCAATGGGTGAAGCCTTTACCAGATACTCCTGAATTATTTTATGTAAAGTGCTGCCTAAACGAGTTGGTTCAGCAACGCCCTCCACTCTGCATATTGTTGTATCCGGATCACCTTCGCGTTCACATGCAACAAATGTATATTTTTTATAGAGGTCAACAGGCTTCCCTTTTACCTTTATGGAATTTACACGCTTGCCCATTTCATTACCAATGGTGAAGTTTACCTGCATCCCATTGAAGCGCACTACCCAGCCACCAAATCGTTTGGCAGGATCTTTTGCAAACGCATTTTGTAATTCTTTCTCCATCCAATCCCACAACTGTTTTCCGGTGATCACGCCTCGCTTTGCTTCGCTATCTACGGGCAACATGCTCCACAAAAAATCCATCGTAATGTCGGCTTCATCTGTTTTAGGATCAGGCACCAACGGAGGGCAAAAACGGAAACCGTTGCTTAACGCGATATCCGGCTTATATTTCCACATGATAGCATCCGTGATAAAGTTATCCATGGGTGTTTCAATCACATAATAGCGAACAAGTGGAGTTTTTGTTTTTCCAATCACGCGATCCAGGTCCTGACGAAAAGGCTCACGAGCGCTTTTCACCATTGCTTTCATCTCCTCATCTTCTTTGTATTGATCAGGATCTACATCCAGCAATTGATAGGTGTGGTCTTTGATAACTCCATCCTCCACCACGATGTCCAACTTTGCTACAAAAGAACCAAACGCACCGGGTTCGGTAACCTTTGCATTCTTTCCTTCGATAGGAGTTCGTACCCGCTCGTGGGTATCGGCACCAATGATATAATCAACTCCCTTTGCAAACTCACTATTGGCCAAGCCTACTTGTTGCGCCAGGCCCATGTGTGTGATCAGGAATACCATATCGCAGCGCTCATACTCACGAAGAAGCTTAATGTACTTCGTTACATTGAGTTCAGGTTGTGTAAACTGAATCCCATCGCTGTAAGCAGGTGACTGTCGCTTGGGTGTGAGGGGATCATTATACCCTATAAATCCAATTTTAATTCCAGCAATATATTTGATAAAGTAGGGTGGAAAAATCAGGTCTCCATTGAAGGAGTCATCCGTTTTATGAAACATGTTCGCACACACTTTGGGTCCATGATAGGCAAACATGTCCTTCATCATCATCTCTTTCCCATATACTACTTCCCAATTGCCCGGTAACATCAGGTCATAACCGATATTATTCATCAGCGGTACGATGGCTTTGCCTTCGGTCAGTGCCGCTACTCCGCCACCTTGAAAACAATCTCCGCCATCGATCACTAATGTGTTTTCAGGATTTTGCTTTCGCAATTCATTAATCATGGTTTTAAGCGTGGCAAAACCACCGCGCTTTTTATATACAGGCTTGCCGTTCTCTATAAAAAATTCATCATGAATCATTAACTGAGAATGTATGTCAGCCGTGTGCAGCAACGTGAGTCGACTAGCCTTACCTGTATTCACGGATTGCGCGTTTACCATCTCCTTACTTAGTCCTGCAGCATCCGCATTACCAAGTGCTGAAACGGCCAGCGGTGAAATTAAACCAGCCCCCACACCCAGGGCCAACCCCATACCTGAGGCTCTCTTCAAAAACTCTCTACGACTGTTTTCAGATATTGAAATATTCAACTCCTTCTCCTGTTTGGTAACAGCTTCGCTATGACAAGAAGAACAGCCGCATTTGGTGTGGTGAATGGACATGATTTATTTTTTAAAAGGATAGACTACCTGTTCTAAAAATGTTTTTGGAAACTGCTCATCTCCCTCAAACCCCAACTTTTCATCCCGCCCGTTTTGTGGAATGTACGCAGTTTTAAAAAGATAATCCCAAATGCTGAGGCTGATGCCATAATTAACTCCATATTGATTAGGAAGTGTTTTAGCGTGATGCCAGATGTGCATGGCCGGATTATTCAGCAAATACTTTAGTGGACCATAGGTGATATAAAGATTGGAATGATTCAGATGTCCTATGGCCACTGAGATAATATGAATGATGAAAAAATCCTGTAGCCCAAAACCAATCATAGCCAACGGAATATATTGAATAGATTTATAGATGATCGTTTCCATCCAATGAAACCGCAGATGTGCAGCAAACCCCATTTCTTCTACCGAGTGATGCACTTTGTGAAATTCCCACAACGAGGGAACCCGATGTAAAAGCCGATGCACGTTCCATTGAATAAAATCTGCAATTACAAACATGGTTAACAATTTAGTCCATGCAGGCCAACGTTGAATCTCAATAGCTACCAGGTTTTCGATCCCAAACAATGCAAGAAAGTCATTGAAAAGATTCACCCCAATATTTGAAATCGCATTGTAGCCGATCAGCGAAAACAAAAAGAAATTGAAAAACATGTAAAAGGCATCGAGCCAGAAATCTTTTCTGAAAATCGATTGGCCTTTGCGCCAGGGGACAATTATTTCCAGCAACCATACAGATAGCGAAAGGCCCACCAACCACCAGAAGTAATTGTGCCACCCCGGATAGGCCACTTCGTTTACCAGATAATTCCAATAGCCAGTATAAGAGTCAACAAAAATTTTCCAATACTCTGTCATACTTACATTACTACTTTGAATCGTATACTTTGTTTCCCTTATTTAACCACACACCCCACGTCTTGTTATAAGCATGTATATTTTTTGTTTCATTTCCTGTTGTGTCAACCACAGGATTTTCCTGATTCATCCATTCAAAAACACCTCCGTATAGATTCGATACATCGGTAAAGCCGGCTTGCTTTAACTTCTCTGAAATCTTTTCGCTCCGATAGCCCACGGAGCAATACACTACAATCTTTTGATTTTTGCTGATTGATTTTAATGTTCCCGGTTCAAATTGATCATATCCAACATACATTGCATTTCTAATATGACTTACCTGATACTCATTCCATTCACGGGCGTCTAGCAGTAACACATCCTTCATGCCCTTCATTTGGAAAACAGAAACCTCAGGCACAGAATGAGAAAGAAGGGTTTTTAAGGTAAGATTATACGCACTACTCTGCACCTGGGCAGAAGACTGTAAGAATCCAAACATGATTATTATGAAACCGATTCTCCTCATCTCTTTTCTATTGGCTTACTGGCTCTTTGCCATGCAGTGATCCCGCCACTCAGATCGTAAATTTCTTTGAATCCCATTTCTGTAAATACCCCAACTGCCGAACCGCTGCGACTACCCGCTTTACAATATACAAACACAGGCTTTGATTTGTCCAGTTTGCCAACACGGCTCTTGAAATCATCTGAATAAATATCGATCAATACCGCATTGGCCAGATGTCCTTGCGCGTATTCACCCGGAGTGCGCACATCTACCAAGATAGGATCTTTTGATTCTTTTAGTTGCTTCTCAAAATTTTGAGGATCGAGCTTCTTTATAGTTTGCGCCTCTACAAACAAGCTGGTTATAGTAATCAACAAAAACAGGCTAAAAATGGTCTTTTTCATGTTGCTAAATTTAGACAAAGTTCAGAATAACAAGCCTTCTCTTCTGTGACAAATGTTACAGGCAAAAGTCATTTTGTTTGAATCCAGATTGTCAGCTTAAGTATGACAACAATCATACATTGTGTGTAAACCTTGTCACAGACTAACGAGTCTAAGCACTGTAACTTTACTAATAGAGTAAAACAATAAATTCTATGAAAAAGCAACTTTCAATTATGTTAATCATGTTGATTGCGATTTCGCTACCGGCACAGGATAAACAGCAAGACCGTGATCAGACTCGCTTACAGGAACATCTTATGTTTCAAGATGGAAAAATGTATCAAATCAGAAATCAAGAACAAATTCAATTGCAGACACAGTTAAAGCTTCAAAACGGATGTCTTGTAAATCCAGACGGAAGCTATCAACTTCAAAATCAAAAGCAATTACGATTGAAAAATGGCGAATGCCTTGATTTAGATGGCAATCGCTATAAGTCACAACAAGAATTTAACCAGCGCATGCAGGCACGCACACAAGCCATGGCACAGGAACACTTCAAGTTACAAAATGGCCAGATGCTCCGATTACAATATCAGGAGCAGACACAACTTCAGGAGCAGTATAAACTCAAAAATGGAATGATGATTAATCCCGATGGCAGCGTACAGAAAAAAAACGGTAAGCAATTCAAATTACAAAATGGTGAATGTCTTGATCTGGATGGCAATCGGTATCAGAATGAAGATCGTTACCGCGATAAAATGGAACAACGCATGATGGGCCGGCCCGATAAAGGAAAAGATCAGATGAAGGGTAATAAGTCTGATAAAGGAAAAGGCAATGGTAACCATTAATTAAAGCAGGGCTGCACTCGCTAACGGGTGCAGCCCTACTTCTGCGCTATGAAAGCTTTTATTTCATATTCATTTTTACTGACAGTTTTGATTTGTTGGAGTCCGGGGATTACGCTGGCTCAATCAAAAAAATTTATGTACGATTCAACCGGAGAAAAATCACAGGTTAGGGTTAGTCTGAAATACACCAGTGATTATATCTATATGGGCCGATCTGATTCAGCCAAAGCACCTTATTTATCACCCGCAGTCACGTATTACCATAAATCAGGATTTTTTCTGCATAGCTCCCTATCTTTTCTGACTGCTAAAGGCGAAGGTCGGTTAGACATGATGACGCTGGCAGGCGGATATGATTATTACCGGAATAATCTGACCCTCGGTGTTTCTCTTTCCCAATACTTTTTCAGTGATGAAAGCTATAATGTACTGGCTGAAATGAGTACCTACCTTAATGGATATGTTGGTTATGATTTTCGTTGGTTCAACGCGTATGTAGATGCAAGCCTCGGTTTCAGTGATAATACAGATCTGTTTTTAGGGGCCGAACTAAATAGAACTTTCTACTTATTAAATTATAGGCTATTAATTACTCCCGCTGTTTATCTGAATGCGGGCTCGCAAGAGTATTACAGCCAGTATTATACAAATCGCAGCACGCAAACAGGTGCTGGAAAGGGAAAAGGTAAGATGGGATCACAACAGCCACCAGTGTCGACTCAGAATTCACAAACACTAGCGTCTACTAAATTTCAATTTCTGGATTATGAAGCGGGATTAAATCTTACCTACAAGATTAATAAAATAAGACTATTTTCTACAGGTGTCTGGACCTTCCCCGTAAACCCAGCCACCATCTTTACGGATACTGGCGAATATGAAGAAGAGTTAAAAAATGGATTCTTCTGGTCAACCGGTGTTCGTGTAATCTTCTGATTTTCAAAAATAATAATCCATTACCACCGACACGTGGTGCATATCTACTTTGTTTTGATAGTAGGATGGTTGTATTTCTAAACCATTGTCAAGATTTCCCTTGAAGGTATAAAGCACTTCCAGGTTTAAGCCACGAAGAAATCCCTGAAACCGATACCGCGAACGTGCATTGAATTGATAATAGGAAGGCATTGTGTACTTATTAAGCCGGGCATCATTCACTGAAGGCATCCAATACATCCCGGCTGCTGCCAGCAATTCAAAATGTTTTCCTTTGTCTAAAAATCGTGTGTGCTGAACTGTTGTAGCATGTACATCGCCCGAGCCTTCATTGCGCTCACGCTGCATAAATGTATAGAAGGGTTCTATGCCCCATTCACGCGGAAACAGAAAACGGCCGTGACTTGTGATGCGGGTATAATTCAAAAACCATTCTTCCCCTTTGCGATTTGCTAATCCTACCCGGCCACTGAACGTGTGCGATTGCTCATCTTTTGTGATGTATTGCTTTTCAATCGCCAGCGTATCGTTATACAACGATTTTTGCCATGCGTATTGAAAGCCCGCCATGAGTGTGCGATCATCCAGTTTTCTCTTGTATTCAATTTTATTCAACGACATATTGAAAAGACGATCCACATAATAATTCCATACCTGATACTCAAAACCACGTATGGGTTTCAAGGTTACATTGGCAAGGGCTATTCCACTACTCTTCGTGTGCGTTGTATAATCGGCTTTGTTGCCATTAACCGCCCGACCATTCGGATAAATAAGTGATTTTCCGATATCATACCAATGAATAGTTGAGCGTGGTGATGTGCGCCAGAGCCATCCCGCCTTGAATACTATTTTCTTTGATTCATTCCATTCAGCCCATACCCCTTCCTGTAAGTTAGGGCGCATCCGGCCATCCTGAAGATTGATCATCGGTGTCTTTAAATGAAACTTACCAACCTGTATAAACGATTTATTCTTTTCTGAAAAATAGTAGCTCAGGTAAAGATCTTCCAGACGATCAAGGTCCTCATGATTATCCGGATTGGAAATATCAAACAAGCCAATCTCATAGCGGTTTGCAAAGGGAGGTGTCGGGGCTAGCGAAGAAGAAGCAAGATTATAAATTATATATCCCGACATGCCCACCTGAAATCCTTTGATGATTGGTGAGAAATATCCTAACCCACCGCCAACCCCCCAGGCATAGTAATCCGGAAAATCCCCATGATTTGTGGTTGTCATAAAGAAATTGCGAATGTGCCCTTCAAAGCTTCCTGTGTTATGTAATATATTGATAAGGCTATCGTTTTCTAAACAACGCTTGTCAATCAACACGCGCCTGGCCGACAAGTTAGGATCGTGATGTTGTGCAGAAGAAAAAATACTTCCTGCCACCAGCGCACCGGATAATAATATTCTCGTACTAAATTTCATCTGGATTACTGCGCGCCTGCTTTTCGTTTTTCCTGAATCGGCTTGAAGGGACCGAGTTTGTGTTGCAATTCATCAAAGCCATCCGTATAGGGACCGAAGGGATGGTCAAACGGTTTTTTTGAAATATCGGGCCAGTCTTTACTCAAGTCTCTGCCGGGTCGCGGCATCGAATTCACATAGGCGGCTACATCCCAGGCTTCTTCATCGGTAAGTTGTGGCGCATCAAACGTGGCCCCTAATGGCATGTTAGCTTTCACGTATCCTGCAAAGCGAGAGAGTCGGTAGAGACCCGCCCCATGATTATAACTTCGCTCGCCCCATAGCGGAGGGAACTGCCAACCTGTGCTATCTGCCAATGCTATGCCTTCACCATTTTTGCCATGACACACCACGCACTTCTGATCGTATACAAGTTTGCCATTATCACCATTGGCGGGCCGATCCAGAAAACCAAGTTCAGCCAACCCAGCGCCTTTCGGTGATATTCCTTTCTCTACATCTTTACCCAACCAATGAATGTATGATACAATCGCTTTCATCTCATGGCTATCTTCCGCTAACGCCTCACCATTTAGGCTTCGTTCAAAGCAATCGTTAACACGTTTTTCAATTGTTTCTTCAGTGCCCGATCGAAATCTGAATTTCGGATACGTGGAAGCCACCGCACTGTAATTATTTCCAAACGGTTTTGTGCCTGCATCGAGGTGACAGTTCTGACAATTCATGCCGTTGCTCATCGCCTTCACGGAACCGTTGGGCCCCAGGTAGGCAGATGTGCGCATGATCAACTCGCGACCGTACTCAATTAACTTACCCGCTTCGTTCTTTGGAACTTCGCTGAGATCCGGAGCTTTCCATAAATCAGATTTAGGTTTTTCGACTACAACTGGTTTAGTAACTATTGGCTGTGCAAACCAGGCTGTTACTTTTTCGGGACCAATAATAACTACTACGGTTAGGGCTCCCATTAGTCCCAGCAATATTGCCACCAGCACCACAACTAGGCTTACCATTTTAATCAGCGGACGATCGTGCAACGAATGGTTTTCCATTCTATAATTATCCTGAGGCTTTTAGTAATAAGATTTTAATAGTCTGATAGCTTATGGCAATCTGACTGTCATTGAATTAATGTGGCAGTTTCTCCTGAAACAATCCATACACCCAGGTGCCGGCTACCGCACTAAGCAGGGTTACAATCACAACTAAAAATCCGCTGCCTATCTGGGCAAAGAGCGGACCCGGGCATGCGCCTGTAATGGCCCAACCCAATCCGAAAATAAAACCACCAATTACATTACCCCAGTGAAATTGCTTGTCATGAAATATTACTTTTTCACCTTGCGCTGTTTTAATGTTAAAGCGTTTAATCGCCCAAACCGAAATCATGCCCACGATTACGGCCGTACCTATTACGCCATACATATGAAAAGAATGTAACCGAAACATTTCCTGAATGCGATACCACGAAATAATTTCTGCTTTCACGAAAACAATTCCAAACACAATTCCTGTGATCAGGTACTTGATGTTGGATGTGATCAGTGTTTCGTTAGCCACCTGATCATTCGGTGCCTCGCACTCAATCGGGTGAGTTACCGGTGATATATCTACAAATTCATCTTTAGACTTCTGCATACTAATTTCTTTTTGCTGTTATAAACTCATTAACCAGGGAAAGATTAAATGAACCATCAGGAATCCCCCCGCCATAAAACAGCAGGTTGCCACTAACGAGGGCCATTGCAGGTTTGATAAGCCCATGATCGTATGACCACTTGTGCAGCCACCGGCATAGCGGGTACCAAAACCTACCATAAAGCCACCCACCACAAAAAACATCAGGCCGCGAAGGGTAAACAGATTTTCAAACGTAAAGATCGAAGCTGGCATCAGGTCGCTATCAACTGTGATATTCAACGCTTGTAAATCCGCTACAGTCTTTTCAGAAATAATAATCCCTTCCGGATTAGTTAGAAATTGTGTAGCTACTACTCCACCCAACAACACGCCCACAACAAAAAATAAATTCCAGATTTCTTTTTTCCAGTCGTACTTGAAAAAAGTTATGTTGGCGGGCAAACAGGCGGCACACAAGTGTCGCAGGGAAGAGGAAATACCGAGGTGCTTGTTGCCTAACAGGAGCAACGCTGGAACGGTAAGTCCGATAACGGCCCCCGCAACATACCAGGGCCAGGGTTGACGAATCAATTCAAACATAATTGGTAAGGTTTATCTCAATATAAACACAAAAGTACGCAGATGGTATGACGGTTGTCCGTGATATTGATCACAAAAGAAATTGCTATCTCATTTTTAGCAAAAAAAGGAGGATTTTTGCGCTTACAGCAGGATTTCCTTTACCAGGATATAAACTGCCATCGCCATTACAAACCAGCCAAAAGCTGGTTTTAGTTTTTCGTTGGGGATATAACGGGTTAAATAGCTACCCGCCAAAATACCCACCATAGCAAAGGCTGAAAAGAAAAGCATAAAGCGATAGTCAATCGCAAGACCCGCACCGAGGTCACCGGTAAACCCGATTAACGACTTGAGCGCGATGATCAAAAGCGAAGTGCCTACGGCCTGCTTCATAGGCAAGCCTGCTAACAACACCAGAGCCGGAATAATAAGAAAACCACCCCCAGCACCAACCAGGCCCGTAATGCCACCCACTAAAATACCTTCTACAAAAATGAGCGGGTAGTTATACGAAATTTCACCGTGTTGCGCTTTTTGTTTCCTCGGCTTTCGAATCATGGTGATGGAGGCGAGCAACATGAGTATGGCAAACAACACCAGTACCGCTACCGATTTAGAAACCTCCGTGTTGCCCAGCGTAAACACCGGATCGGGTATGATGGGCATAATAAACTTGCGAACTGAATACACCGCAATGATGGAAGGAATACCAAAGATCAGGGCGGTTTTAAGATGAACATTGCCCTTTTTAAAATGACTGAATGAACCCAGAGCACTTGTAAGGCCCACGACAAAAAGTGAATACGCTGTGGAAAGCACAGGATCAACGCCAAACAGGTACACTAAAATGGGGACTGTAAGAATAGAGCCACCTCCACCGATTAACCCCAGCGAAAGCCCCATAATGATAGAGGCAGCATATCCAAAAATTTCCATTGAAGTCATTAATTGAGGCGCAAAATTACCGGTTTGGGTATGCTAAGTTAGTAACATAAGTTACAGAAGTAGAAAAGTGGTAAATTGAGTTAGGAATAAAAGTATATAGGGTATTAATGTCTTTTATATTTATGTTAGCGGCAACACAGTGACACAATTTATAATATTGACGCACTAAACAAACCTTAAGTAGAATGGAAAAAGCTTATAAAAATATTGGACTCTTCATTATTGTTGTTTTGGCATTTGTGATTTGGGGGTTCTATAATTCTTATTACGGCTTAATGCCATCTTTTAAGGGCGTTTCAGTTGCTATGCATATTCATGGGACCATAATGTTAAGTTGGTTTCTTTTATTGATTGTTCAACCCATTCTAATACGACAGAATAAATTTGAATTGCACAAAAAAGTAGGCAAAATGTCTTATGTCGTAGCACCGCTTGTAGTACTATCAATCTTGCTAGTTTCAAAAGCACAATTTATTCACAATTTTAGTTTACAAACACGAGAAGATAACATTGCACTTTTAACTTTGGATTTGCCGCTGGCTTTTACATTTGCAATATTTTACATTTTGGCAATGCTTAATAAAAAACGCACAGCATATCATATGCGGTATATGATATCAACAGCCTTATTGATTATGATTGCTGGGACAGTAAGAGTTTTCCTGAACTATTTTGGTTTAGAGTTCCCACAGGCTGTCCAATTTGGCTGGTTGTTAATAGCGGGTCTTACCTTATTCTTTGTTATGTATGATCTGACAAAAGGAAGTTCTTATAAACCATATCTCATTGCATTAATATTTTTTTCAAGTAATTATTCTATTTGGCTTTGCCGTTATACATCAGGATGGCAAGCATTTGGAGGAAAGTGGGCGGACATATTTTATTGAAAATATTTCTAATTTCTGTGATAGGGCAGCTGCTAGCAATGTGTATAAAAACATAGCGCGTTAGCGGTAATCAATTTTTGGAGCAGATAGACAATGAATCATAGATCAATTTATTTAGCGGACGCACAATTGAATGAATCTATTTTTGGAATCGTTGCAATGATCGCTATTGGGACATATTTTCTAATAAGAAAAAAGTTCAAAACGATGACTCTCCGGGTTCAGGAAACTCAACACAGAATCATCTCGGGACAGCGGTGTTTTATTGTATGGCAATAGCGGTATTTTGGACTGACACTCTTAAATGGATTTCGATTAAGAATAATTACGCAGAAACCATCGGTATAACCACTGGACCAGCCAAAAAAGGCTTAATTAAATATGACTATTTTGTAAACAATCAAAAGTACAGTTCGCTTGGAGCGAAGACATATCCGTTTAACAACGATTTCCCTTACATAGAAAAAGACGGGGGAAGATACATTGTAATATATGACTCGACTGACCCCGAACTATCACTGATTGATTTTAAGAGACGAGTAAAAAATTGACTGCCGCCAACAAAAATGTTTAGTTCATTTTCTCACCCATGTTGGTCTTCTTGATCAAACAAGCTGCTCCAGCAACCTCTCGCCCAGGTTGGTCTTCTTGACCAACCTGCAAAAAATATCCAAGTGCATTGCACTTCTCGCCCATTAACTCAGCAAGAATCAGGTTTGTGATCGTACCTCCTAATCCTATTTTTGTAAGGCAATGCTTTTTCATTCAGAACTTACTCGGCAGCTCTTACGCAGGTTGATAAAAAATCAAACCATTACGCTGGCAGGCAATAGCCGATTAAAGATCTATGGGTTGCTTTCCTGCGCATCCGGCAAGCGAATGAAAAGACAAAACCGCGTGTTTTTTGTTTCTAAAAAAGACGCTTTAAAAAACGTATATCGCCCCTGTGGCCATTGTTTACCAAAAGAATATCAGGCATGGATTTATTCAACACAGAACCCATTGTAAATCTACTCCCCTTTGATGGAGAAGCTGATTACTATGGAAAAATTATGAGTGACCCGGAAGCCCGTCATTACCTCCAACAGTTGCTTACCACCATTGAGTGGAAAAATGATGAGGCTGTAATCTTCGGACGGCACATCATCACGAAACGTAAGGTGGCCTGGTATGGCGATCGCGATTTTAATTACACCTATTCCAACATTACGAAACAAGCGTTGCCCTGGACTCCTGAATTGACTGAACTTAAAAAACTGACAGAGAAAATCAGTGGCTTTAGGTACAACTCCTGTCTGCTGAATCTCTATCACACCGGGG
>DAOOCD010000071.1:0-14543 GCA_035408225.1 Cyclobacteriaceae bacterium
TATGGCTACCCTGTAGTTGTCTGGGACAAGCAACGAGTGTTGGGTCCCAGGTTTAGTCCTACACTCCCCAACTTTTGTGACGTACTCCAGCGGTTTAGTGGCTAATAATTCAGATTCAAAACAACGTACTGAGCAACAATTGCCAAACCTCTATTGAGGAGTCATCTTTTATTTCTTGCGTTTCAGTACTTTCTCGGCAGCAGCCACAATGTTTTCTTTGCTAAGGCCATACTTTGCAAGCAATTGAGTAGGCGTACCACTCTCACCAAAGCTATCGTTAACACCAACCATTTCGATGGGGGTGGGATGGAACCGTGACAACACCTGAGCCACGCTGTCGCCAAGACCACCATTGATCTGATGTTCTTCGCACGTAACAACACATCCGGTTTTTTGAGCTGATGAAAGAATTGCTTCTACATCCAATGGCTTAATCGTATGGATATTAATGACTTAAGCCGAGATGCCTTTTTCAGTGAGCATGGCCTCAGCTTCTATCGCCAGCCAAACCATGTGGCCGGTGGCAAAAATTGTGACCTGATTTCCTTCAATCAGTTTATCGGCTTTGCCGATGGTGAAGGGTCTGTCGGGGGCCATAAAGATCGGCCAACTGGGGCGGCCAAATCGCAAGTAGGCTGGACCCTCGTGACTTCCTAATGCAATGGTTGCAGCCTTGGTTTGGTTATGGTCACAAGGCACAATTACCGTCATGCCAGGCAACATTTTCATCATTCCGATATCTTCAAGTATCTGATGTGTAGCACCATCCTCCCCAAGTGTTAAACCTGCATGGGAAGCACAGATCTTAACATTTTTACCGGAGTAAGCGATTGATTGGCGGATTTGATCGTACACCCGACCCGTGGAAAAGTTGGCGAATGTTCCTGTAAACGGAATCTTGCCACCGATCGTCATACCGGCTGCAAGGCCCATCATATTTGCCTCGGCAATACCAGTCTGGAAGAACCTTTCAGGAAACTCCTTCTTAAAGGCATCCATCTTAAGCGACCCGGTAAGATCAGCACAAAGTGCTACCACATTTGGGTTGGATTTTCCGAGCTCATGAAGGCCAACGCCAAAGCCTGAGCGGGTGTCTTTCTTTTCGGTGAAGGTGTACTTCGTCATGACAAAAATTTAAGCTACAAGTTTAGGCAATCTGCATGGAACTTCCTGCGGGCTGTTAAGGATTTGTTAAAGGTTGAGATTGAATAACCACGTTGCCTCTAAATGCGTAGAAAGCATAAAACTAATTCTATGTCGAAGACCGATCGCAAGCTTCTATTTTGGTTTATTATCCTTCTTTCAATTGCGATTCTTCCCTGGTTTATCTAAGCAACTCCGTTTATTAAAGAAAAGCTCATCGAGCTCATTATACGCTCCAACTATTTTGACATAAATAATTGAAAAAAAAGTATGTATTTCTTTGAACGTTGAGCAGAAATCTACCGTTGCATTAACGTAGCCGCATGGTTACCGTGAATGTTCTGAAAACTTCAGAATAGCCGTTCTTAAACTAGTACCTGTATGAATACCGCGGGAAAAGTAATGGTAGGAGTTTTAGCTGGCGCAACAGTGGGATTATTAACAGGAATTCTCATTGCTCCCGACAGCGGAAAGAAAACAAGAGAAAAGTTATTGGGAAAATCAAAAGACCTTAAAAACAAGGTAACAGACTCTTTTGATGATGTTAGAAAGGCTTACAACAAAAAAGTTGAGGCTTTTGCGGGTGAGGGAAAGTCAAGCATTGACTATTTGAAAGATACCCTAAAGGTTTAAAAAAGGGCTTTAAAAACTAAAATACACCGCTTATTGGCGGTGTATTTTTTTGTGCCGAACTTAAATTCAATTGATTGAGGAAATGTCTTAAAATAATACCTTGTATGTCGGCAGTTATCCAAAACGATTTTGACCAGAGAGATAGTGACTAGTTTTTCAGTTGGAAAGGCAACAGATATAGAAAAAACGTGGGCTGCCGAACTCATGGCTACATCAGAACCATGGACCACATTGCAGATTACGCTTGACCAATGCCGGAGTGCATGTTCTGACAAATGCAATCATGTCTACATCGCCCATATCATTGATGAACCCTGCGGACTACTCATTTTGCAAGACCGGGGTGTGGCCGGATCTCCCTACATAAAATCAGTAGCAATTGCACCCAACCATCGCAGCAAAGGGATTGGTAAGTTGTTGTTAGACTTTGCTGAAAACTTGTATCGACCTACTTCGAAACATATTTTTCTTTGCGTTTCTTCTTTTAATCAACAAGCGCAAAAGTTTTACCTCACGAATGGCTATGATAAGGTAGGTGAATTTAAAGATTATATCGTAGATGGTTATTCTGAACTACTCATGCATAAACGATTGCGTTGAAGACCTCAAAACCCTGGCAATTAGTTGCCCTCCTTAGTGCTACTGCCACGGCAGGTTATATCTGCCGTGTGAATGTTTCTACTGCCGGTGCATTAATGATGGATGAGTTTAACCTTTCGCAGGTAGACATGGGCCGCCTCTTCAGTTCTTTTCTTTTGGGCTATGCCTTGTTTCAAATTCCTGCGGGTGCGTTGGCTGATCGCTTCGGTACAAAAAGGGTTTTGAGTATTGCAGTTTGGCTTTGGGTATTACTCACCGTTTCGCAGGCACTCATTGGTTGGAGTAACTGGGAGTTTTCGGTGACTACTGTAATTATTGTATTTGTGCTGCTCCGTTTCCTATTGGGAATTTCCGCATCGCCAACGTATCCGGCTTCTGCGCTCGGAGTTTCTCAATGGGTGCCTGCGATTTTTCAAGGTCGTGCCAACGGATTTGTTATTGGTTCGGTTGGCTTAGGATCTGCCATTGCGCCTCCATTAGTGTCGGGTATTATGGTGAACTGGGGTTGGCAAATGGCGCTGCTTGTCTCAGCACTTCCTGCATTGATTATTGCTATTGTGTGGCAGCGGATGAAGGTGCCGGATAAAATGGTAACCGGACCAAGTGATAAGAAGGCGCCTTCATCATCCATTAATAAATTAAAGAACAAAAGTTTTTATCTGCTTTCTATCAGCTACGGACTACAAGGCTATGTGGGTTATATTTTTGTATCATGGTTTTATCTTTATCTCGTACAGGTTCGTCATTTCAGTTTGTTGAGTGGTGCCTGGATGAGCAGTTTGCCGTGGGTACTTTCTATTGTATCTATTCCCCTGGGCGGCTACATTTCTGATAAATTAATTGGAACCAGGTTAGGAGTGTGGGGTGGCCGAATCGTGCCGATGATTGGTATGGGAATGTCGGGTATTCTGATTTCAATTGGTGCTCATACATCAAGTGCCATTATTGCAGCGATTACCCTGGCCTTTGCTACCGCTTTTGTCTTGTGCGTGGAAGGACCTTTCTGGGCCATGATGATTCGTATTGCCGGTGGTCGCAGCGGCACAGCCGGTGGTATTATGAACATGGGCAGTAACCTCGGAGGACTACTGTCGCCCATGCTTACTCCGTGGATTGCAGTCTACATCGGCTGGGAATATGCTTTACACATTGCAGCAGCACTGGCTATTATATCGGCTTTGCTTTGGTTAGGCATTAGTCCTGCTAATAAATCGGATCAAAGTCAAAAAAGTGCTTGAGGCGTCTGACCGCTTTTCACGAAAATAGTTAGCGGTCAGACGCCTTAAGATTTAGTTACCAACGCTTTTATACTCCTCGCGTAATACTGACTTCTTAAATTTCCCTACGGAAGTCTTGGGGATCTCTTTCACAAACCTGATCACATCGGGCAACTGAAACTTTGCAAATTGTGGAGCAAGAAATGCAAGCAGCTCTGCATCGGTTGTTGTCTTTCCTTCTTTCAATACCACACAGGCCATGGGGCGTTCTACCCACTTCTGGCTGGGAATTGCAAATACTGCAGCTTCCGCTACTGCGGGATGTCCCATCAATGAACCTTCCAATGCCACCGAGCTGATCCACTCACCGCCCGATTTGATTACATCTTTGCTGCGATCTTTGATTTCGATGTAGCCCTTTGCATCAATAGTTACAATGTCACCGGTACGGAACCAGCCATCGGCTGTAAATTTATCTTCCTGCTCCGGAGTATTGTAGTAAGCACTGGCGATCCATGGACCGCGCACTTCCAGTTCGCCCATAGTGTCTCCATCCCAGGGAATAATTCCATTTTCATTTCTACCTCGGATTTCTACAAAAGCTGCGGGCACACCCTGCTTGGCGCGATACTTATATTGAACTTCTTTGCTTTCCTTCTGAATTTCACTTGACAGCACTCCAATGCTACCGAGTGGCGAAGTTTCAGTCATGCCCCAGGCATGAAGTATTTTCAATCCATGACGTTCGTCAAAACTTTTAATCATGGAGAGCGGTGCGGCAGAACCGCCCACCAGCATATGTCGCATCGAACGCAAGTTGTATTTGCCCGGATCGGCATCCAAAACATTCAAAATGCCTAACCAGATGGTGGGAACACCTGCTGTGATCGTCACTTTTTCTTTTTCATAGAGTTCAAGTAAACTCACAGCATCCAGATAAGGGCCAGGGAATACTATTGTGCAACCCAACATAGTGCATGTGAAAGGCAAACCCCAGGCATTCACATGGAACATGGGTACCACCGGTAAGACTATATCGGCTTCTTGAATGGACATTCCTTCTGCATAAGCACACACCATCGAATGCAGCACAATAGAACGATGAGAGTACAATACACCTTTTGGTTTGCCTGTTGTGCCGGACGTATAACACATGGCCGCGGCTGTGTTTTCATCGCCTTCAAAAGGAGCGTAGTTATTTGCATCTCCAGCGGCAATAACGTCTTCATAATTTAACATTCCTTCAGGTACTGGCTGACCGGCATTGGGTATGATGATTACATGTTTAACCTTGATCTTACTTTTGAATTTATCAAATAAAGGAAGCAGTACCTGATCTACGATGATTGCCTTGTCCTCAGCGTGATTGATAATGTACTCGAGATCGTCCGGGGCCAATCGTAAGTTCAACGTATGTAGCACACCCCCAAAGGATGGCACTCCAAAATAGATTTCAAGGTGTTGGTAATGATTCCAGCAGAGTGTAGCCACCCGATCTCCGGGCTTAATACCCAGCTTCTGCAAGGCGACACTTAGTTTCTTCGTGCGCAACGCGAAGTCCGTATATGTATACCGGTGCAGCGATTTATCGGGCTGACGGGTAATAATTTCTTTTTTGCCGTGGAATGTTTCAGCCCGCCTGAGGAGGGTTGGCAGGGTGAGTTGATAATCCATCATTAAGCCTTTCATAGAGGTAGGGTAGGTGTAGTGTAGTAAAAGTTAAGATGAAATAAGATTACTGTTTTCTCTCCAGAAAGTCAATGGAGATAAGAAAAGAGGACTTAAGAAGTTGGCAGATCGAAATAACCTTTGATAGAGAACAATGAATCTCAATCAAGGCTTAAACTTCAGATAAGAGAGACTACTTTCCCCGTGCGTACCGACTCATCGCAGGCGAATGCAATCCGTAGGCTGTTCACGGCATCCTGCATATGATCGGTCAGATCAAGGTTTTCGGTAATTGCCCTAAGGAAATAGCGTTGCTCGCGGTTACACAACTCCTGGTGATCAGGTTCGTCCTGCAGATCAATCCACTCGTCTTTCTTAATGAAGTCATTCTTATCGTCAATCTCTGCATGATGATAGCGAAGCGATTCTGTCTTTGTATGGGCTTCAACCGAATCTGACTTGCCACTGGCTCCTGCATCTTTAGCAACGATAGATACACAGCCCTTAGGACCAATCACATCTTTAACAAAGAATGCAGTTTCACTAATCATTGGGCCCCAGCCGGCTTCATACCAACCAACCGAACCATCTTCGAATCTTATTTGCAGCTGACCATAATTATAATTTCCGTTTGGGATATCTTCCGTAAGGCGGGCACCAATGGCCGAAACCTGTAACGGTTTACTGCGCGTCATCTGGCACATCACATCAATGTAATGTACTCCGCAATCCACGATGGGACTCAAACTCTTCATCAGGTTACGATGTACATCCCACATCACCCCATGACTCTGTTGGTTAAGATTCATACGCATCACCAGGGGCTTACCAAGTTCGTGCGCCAATTGCACGAAACGCTCCCACGAGGGATGATGACGTAATATGTAGCCTACCACCAGTTTCTTGTTTGCTTTAATGGCGGCCGCTACTACACGTTCAGCACCAGCCACCGTATCCGCTACTGGCTTTTCAATAAACACATGACATCCTTTTTCAAAGGCCTTGATAGCAAAACTTTCATGGGTATCCGGATAGGTGGAAATACACACGGCATCCGGTTTCGTTTTCTCGAGAGCTTCCTCGTAGCTACTGAACAAATCGTAGCCACCCCCCAGTTTTTTATTTAATACTTCTTTGCTTTTTCCGGTAGAGACAATGCCACAAATCCGGAAACCATCCAGTGTATGATAGGCCATCGCATGCGAAGCACCCATATTACCACAGCCTATTACCAGCACGCGCAAAGAATTTGTGTTGTTCATAACGATACTTTGGATCCTGCGAAATTTAGATATAATTGTTCAACCTGATTCTGGATCACCAATTATTCTTTCACTCGCGTTCTACTGATATCAAGTTGCAAAGCCCCTTGGTAAAAGGCAAAGGCTGCCATAGCCACCAGCACATGACTTATATCAATGTAGTTGAACCATGCGTGTAGCGAAATCTGATTCATAAAAATAAGGGCTGCGGTGCTGGCAATCATAACAGCCCCTACGATGATCAGGCTCCCGCGGTCGCGGGTTTTATAATAGACATACCCATGAAAGGGGAGCACCACCCCCAACAACCCATAACCCGAGTGCAACTCTACCCATTCAAAGTTGAGTGTATACGTAGTGATGGTCATGACTGTTAACAACTCAACGATGTTTAAAACCAAAAAGAATTTACCGATGCGAGGATCGATAAGTGGCCGGGCATGCTCTATCGAAGATCGCTCGATGAAGGCTACG
The DNA here is from genome assembly GCA_035408225.1 of Cyclobacteriaceae bacterium. Classification (GTDB taxonomy): domain Bacteria; phylum Bacteroidota; class Bacteroidia; order Cytophagales; family Cyclobacteriaceae; genus ELB16-189. Next base: position 6,998 of record DAOOCD010000071.1, read on the forward strand.
GAAAGCATGCTGATGATCCAGCCGGGCAACTTCCACGCAAAGGAGAATACATATAAAAATCCATGACCCACCAGACCGCCAAACAAAGTGGCTAGCCCAAGCAAAAGAAAATACATCCGGAAGTAAACGAATGTTTTAGCGCTAAGCTTCCGTTTCGTTAACTGGTAAAATGCATAAAAACACACGGCTGATACAAGCAGATCAGTAAGTGTGTTGATGGGTTCATCAATGCGGATGCCAAAAAGTGAAATTGAAGGTTGAGAATAGTTCATTCTTATTGGTGCTCATCTACGATCCGTTTCCTTTGCCAGAGCCTGTCTCTGTCTCCTTACCATAAGTGAAATCCCTGCTTATTTGTTTGTCCGCTGCCCGAAGATGTCACCATCATTCCACCTGGGTCGTTCACGGGTTTGTGCAATCGAGTAGCTGATCAGGAAGTTTAACTGCACATACTTTTTGGCGGCATCAAAATCAAAATTGTTTGTAATCTCATCAGAAGGCCGGTGGTAGTTCTCATCGCGCCATTTTTTGGTAAACTCTACCAGGTCAAACGAATTATCCTTTGTTAACGTTCCGTACTTTATATGCAGGGCTGGTATCCCTTGTTGTACAAAACTGTATTGATCACTGCGAATAAATCGCACTTCCTCGGGCATCGGATCTTGCTGTCTTACAATACCCAATTGATTGCAGGCAAAATCAACATTATTCACTAAGCTCGAATGTTCAGCTCCCAAGGGCGCAACCGAAAGGAGGGGAGCAATCAGCGTTGGCATATCCGTATTTACATCGGCCACGATTTGGGATTTTGGAACGGTAGGGTTGCCTGCAAAATAAGCTGAACCCAGTAAGCCCATTTCTTCGGCCGTTACCATAACGATCAAAACGGAGCGCAGGGGTTTTCCAATTCGTTTGTAAATCCTGCCAATCTCAAGTAAGGAAGCAACACCCGATGCATTGTCATGCGCACCATTGTAAATTGAATCGCCCTTGATAGGCCTGCCGATGCCTACGTGATCCAAATGGGCTGTATGAACTACGTATTCGTCTTTAAGTCTTTTATCACCGCCTGTAATTTTGCCAATTACATTGTAACTCTCTACATCGTTGAACGTGCTGGTATAGGATAATCGAAGCGAGCTTGATAATTCGAAAGAAGAGGGTGTTCCCGCTTTCAAGTCTGCCAGCGTCTGTTGTAAATTTTTTCCTGAACTGAAAAACAAACGCTGTAAGGTGGTGAATGGCACCCGGGCAACCGCATTAAGATTACCCGCAACGGAGCGACCATAGGCAGTTGTCTTTTCTGGATTCATAGCAGCCGTAGTGGTACTTGAACTACTCACAGAGCCCTTCGCAGTGGATGGTGCTACGATAGCACCCACAGCACCTTTTTGTGCTGCTATATCCATCTTGGAGGCCGCGTTTGCAAAATGCGCCATCAAGGTGGATGGTAAGTCGAGCCCCTCGGGCGTGCCATTTAAGAATACAACAATTTTCCCATTTACATCTGTTTTATCATAGTCAGAGTAGTTACCGGGAATTTCAATGCCATAGCCAACAAACACCATGGGCGCTTCAAGGTGTACTTCGGTTTGTAAAACACCGGGAACAATAAAAATATCCCTTCCGGTCGTCAGGCTGTCCACATTGCCGGCTTGGTCTTTCAATACAGCCTTTGAAATTTTATTATTTACAGTTGCTCTTCGCAGTATTAATTTTTGCAGGTAGGTTCCGTTATCCCCACCGGGTGCCATACCCATTTTAGTAAACTGATCAACAACATAATCCACGGCCATCTGGTAACCTTCTTTGCCAGGCTGGCGTCCTTTCAACTTGTCATCTGCGAGGTAGGTGATATGACTTTTTATTATTTCTTTATCCACCCGCTCGAGTGCGCTCTTTGTTTTGCTATCAAGTTTTATAGTTTGTGAGAAGGCTGCAGGCGAGAGAAGAAGTGTTGCAAATGCAATTGAGTAGATTTTTTTCATGCACTGAAATTAGGCCTGTAAGGTATACTTTTGAAAGGACAAATGATTGAAGGCATTATTCAAACTATGCTTTTTTATATTACGGAAAAGGTACTTTGTCCATAAGTTGTTTCCATCTTGGATCTCTACGCAATGGTGCAAAGGGCGGCTCCACTTTTAGCCAATAAAATTCAACCTCGTGTGCTTCAAATGATTTTTCAAGATATTTAAAAGCCACATCAATTTCGCCCATCGCAGCATAGACCATAGCTGAATAGAAAGCAGGGCTTCCGATAGCGGTGGTTTCACACAGCTCTGTTAGCTCTTTAAGCAATTGACGACTTTCTTTTTCTTTATTCATATGAAGCAAAGCAATCGATTTTATTGCATTCATTCTCACAGGCAATAAATGCACTTGTAATCCGGTCTCAGCAGCTTTCAATGCATCCTCAAATCTGCCCAGATACAAATAACCTCGTGCCAGATCGGTAAAATAGGGACTATCTGGTTTGGATATTAATCTTGCTGAATCAAGCCACCGCAAAGCTTGCTCATGTTCACCGTTAAAAAATAAAGTAAATCCCATATTCATCCGGGCAGTAGTGCTGTTAGGTTCTATGCTTAAGAAGTGCCTGGCCCATTCTACCGCCTCTTGGTATCTTCCCATTGATACTTTTAAATCGGTATAATAGGCACTACTATTAGACGGGGCTAACTGTATGGCACGCGTAAGTGCCCGCTCCGAACCATAAAAGTCCCACTTATACCAAAGGTTATAGAGCCCCAAATTTATCTGTGTATCTACATCTTCAGGATTTAGGCTTAATGCCTTGTTAAAATTTAGTTCGGCATTGGTAATCGCAAGGTGACGAGGAGCACCGCCTCGTAATCCCATGCTTACCCAATACCAACCAAGGCGCTCGTAAGCACCCGCGAAATTCGGATCTAATTGTATTGCCTTTTCCGCCAAAAGACGAAGTGAATCGAGGTTTCCATTAGCAGTTCTTAACTGACTCGCCTTAAGATAGAGTTCATACGCCTCTGGATTTTTGGTAGGAAGCTTAGCAATGGAAATTTTAGCATCTGGGTGAATCTTTACCTTCAGATTTTCGACAATCTTTTGAGCAACTTCGCTTTCGATTAACAACAAATCTGCCATGTCGCGATCATAATACTCCGACCAAACCGGATTATCCGTAGCCGCATTGACCAATTGAGTGTTGATGCGAATTTTATTGCCAACCTTTTGCACACTTCCTTCCAGCACAAACTTAACGGCCAAATCGGTTGCAATTTCAGGTGTGGTTTTCTTTGTATCCTTATAAGTCGCCATCGTTGTGCTTGATATCAGTCTCAGACCTTCAATCTTATTCAGGTGGCTACGGATGGCATCCGTTATCCCATCGCTGATGTACTCCTGGCTGGGATCACGACTTAAATTTTCAAATGGTACCACTGCAACAGACGGATCAACTATCGCTGTCTGATCAACTGCTGATCGAACAAAAAAATACCAGCTGGCAAACAATGATATGATGAGAACTGAAGTAACCACTAATATTCTTTTGCCATTCTTACTTTTCGGTTGTCCTTGTTCACCGGGCAACGCAACAGGGGCGGGTGGCTCAATTGGCGGGAATTTTATCGCCTTGATAATTTCCTTTATTGCGTTACCCACTTTATTGATCTGATCGCGGTAGTACAACCTGTTGATATTTCCATCGCGTTCGTCTTTGGGAGTAAGTGGTCGGTTTACACCGGATGAATGATAAATAAAATCAATGGGGCGTAGTTTGGTCTGAAGCACATTTTCTAACAAGTGCTGATCAGAGGCATCAATATCATGGATGCGTATCGGTAACATTCGGTTGGCAACATTACCATTTGATAACCTGACCTTCAATCCAAACTGATCTGTTTCAGCCATTGTCTTAAAAGGGAGAAACTCATTTTGCCAGGCAAATGAGCCGGGATCGCAATAGGTTTGAGAAATTATAGGAATGAAAATTAAAGCCTTTACTTTTTTCTTAACGGACTCGTCCACATCATGAGTTTCAAGCAGGCCATCGTGCGGATTTTTATCGAAGTAGATCGAGAGCGGTTCTTTGATGGTAGCCGCTAGTTCTTCCTGCAAAGCATTTACAAACTCGGTTACCCAACCAGAACGGTTATCGTTATGGCGATAGGAGATAAAGATGTCGTATTCGTAGCCGGGAATCAACGAGGGCATACTATAGTGCTGTCAGGTCTTTGAGGCTGGGTAACATTAAGGACATTATCAAATATAAAAAAATACTTAGATTTCATGGTAGAAACTTGCCACTATGAGTAATTCAACATACAAATATTTAAACGTTATCCTTGCTCTGTTCGCGTTATCCGCCTGCGGTGATAATTACTATCAGGTGGAAGATTTCAGCTCCGTAAAAAAAGTGGATACGCATACTCATCACAATGCTGAAAGCACAGCTCTGGCCGAACAAGCCAGGGCTGATAATTTTTTGTTGCTGGCGGTGAATGTGGATGTGCCGGATTATCCTACGCTTAGCGAACAACAACGGTTGGCTTTACTACAGAAGGAAACATTTCCGGCACAAATAGAATTTCTGACGGCTTTTACGCTGGCAGACTGGGACTCAGCACAGTGGACGGAACAAACGATTCAGCAATTAAAAGCTTCTTTTGACAAAGGCGCGCTGGGGATCAAGTTGTGGAAGAGCATTGGCATGGTTTATAAAGATGCCGCAGGTCAGTTTATCATGGCAGATGATCCCAGGTTCGATCCGGTCATTCAGTTTGTGATTGATCAGGATAAAACCGTGATGGCGCACCTGGGCGAACCTAAAAACTGCTGGCTTCCACTTGAGGAGATGACGGTCAATAACGACCGGAGTTATTTTAAAGAGAATCCCCAATATCACATGTATTTGCATCCTGAATACCCATCGTATGAGGATCAAATCAACGCGCGGGATCGTTTTCTATCCAAGCACACTGAGATGCGATTTGTTGGTGCCCACCTCGGCAGTCTTGAGTGGGATGTGGATGAGCTGGCTAAGCGGCTTGACAAATTCCCGAACCTGGCGGTAGACATGGCCTCACGCATCTGTCACCTGCAGTATCAAGGTCAGAAGGACAGAGAAAAGGTGCGCAACTTCTTTATCAACTACCAGGACCGGCTTATCTATGCCACGGATTCAGGAATAGAATCAACATCTGATCCTGAAAGAGCAAAAACGCATTTACATCAGACTTGGATGAATGATTGGAAATATTTTGTTACGGATGAATTGATGACCGTGGATGAAGTGAATGGGGAGTTTCGCGGCTTAAAATTGCCGAAGACGGTAATTGATAAGATTTATTACACCAATGCCATTCGGTGGTTTAAAATTCCGGAGCGGGGATAGACTCAGGTTTTTTTATTGTAATAATTCCTATTTTTATCAATGTAAAATTACCTCCTATGGCATCTCATGATTGGCAGAAAGAAATGCAGCCGCTGATTAAAAAGTACAAAGGCAAAAGGCATCCATTAGATTATCGCAATAACTACGAACTTATTGTAGCGGTTGTACTCTCCGCGCAGGATTCGGACCGGAACATCAATAAACTTGCGCCTGCTTTCTTTGAATCGTTCCCTGATATGAAATCACTGGCCCGTACGGAAGAGGAATCAGTATTAGCTTTGATAAATAAAGTTAGAAGCTCCCGAAAGAAAACGAAGTGGCTGTTGGAAATAGCCGCTCGAATCAAAGATGATAAAAACATACCCACTACATTAGACGCATTAACAGAATTGCCGGGTATCGGCAGGAAATCAGCCAATGTAATTAAACGCGAAATGGGGGTAAAGGCCGAGGGAATCATTGTAGACCTGCATGTTGTGCGGGTGGCACCACGACTTGGTATCGCACAGGGTACTGATCCTAAGAAACTGGAAAAGCAAATGATGGAATTGCTGGATCCGAACGATTGGGGTGAAGCGGGTATGGCCATTTCATTTTTGGGTAGAGAAATCTGCCGGCCAACGAATCCTAAATGTTCGGAGTGTGTAATGAATACCGTTTGCGAATATTACAAGACTAATAAGTAAAATTCTAAGGTGTCAAATATTTACTTCAAAATACTCTTCAGTGAAATCATGGCTTGATTGATTTGCAAATGTTCTTGAAATAGTGAGTCTGCTTTTGCTTTATTACCCAACTTAGCGTAGGCCCCAACCGATGCCGGAAAGGAACGGTTTGGGTTTTACCGATAAAACCAGCTCCCAGCCGGAACGGTTATCGTTGTGACGATAACTTATAAAAATATCATACTCAAATCCGGATAGAATTGACGACATGATTTAAAGATAATGAAAAGATGAAGACCTGCCTGCCGGTAGGCAGGTGTCGTATTCAAAGTTGGGGATTATAGAGGGCATTATTCAAAGATATTCAAATAAGTTGTTTAATAAACTCACGAACGTGAACATGTTTAATTCCTTCTATGTTTCCACTTGCATTTTCATCCAGCGATACCACAAATTTCGGGTAGTTATCATATATCAATTCAAGGTTACCAAATTCTCTTTTTCGGGTAGCTTCATCGGTGATCAAATAAGCTACCTGTACATATATTTTTTCATCACCACGGGTGCATACAAAATCGATTTCTTTGTTTTGAAATTTGCCAATGCGCACCTGGTAGCCAGCGATCACCAAATGCAGATAAACGATATTCTCTAAAATTTTCCCAATATCTGCAGTGCGATAACCTAACAAAGCATGACGAAGCCCCAGGTCTTCCATATAATATTTTTGTCCAATTTCAAAAATCTTTTTTCCTCGTGATTCTTCACGGTTGACTTTTAAAATAAAAAAGGCTTGTTCTAAAAATCCCAAATAGCTAAGGATAACATTGGGTGTTACTTTCACCTTTTGCGATTTTAAAAAGTCGCTGATGCTTTTGGCTGAAAGCAAATTTCCAACATTATCGGCTACATAGCTTACCAAATTTTCCAGGAGCGAAACATTGCGAATGTTGTGCCTTGCCACAATGTCTTTAAAGAGGATGGCAGCATAGATGTTGCGCAAGTAATCATAAACCAAATCATCGGTAAGATCTATATTAATCAGATACGGCAAGCCTCCATACTGTAAGTACTTTAGAAAAAATTCTTGCGAATCGGGCACTTGATGGAAGGTGAGAAACTCATGATATGTCAGCCCAAAAATCTTAAACTCTACATAGCGGCCGCTTAGATAGGTGGCCAATTCGCCTGAAAGTAAAAATGCATTACTCCCGGTGATGTATATATCATGCTCACCTTTGGCTTGTAAACTTCGGATGGCTTTTTCAAAATCAACAATGTCCTGGATCTCATCAATGAAAAGGTAGTTCTTAACTTCGCTGTGAGTTTGGCTATTCACGCTTTTCATCAAGTCCTTATAGTCACGCAGACTGTCATGTTCGAACAGCTCTTTGTTAATGTAGATGATATTGCCCGTGTGATCTTGCTGTCTAATGATGTCCATCAGTTGAAGCAAGAGAACACTTTTGCCCACTCTTCGCTGTCCTACCAGCACTTTGATCAG
>DAOOCD010000072.1:0-14429 GCA_035408225.1 Cyclobacteriaceae bacterium
GAGCGGACGTGTAACGGTTAGTCCGCCAACTTCTCCCGTCTTCACTTCATCAAACGTGATTCCGATTTTATTGTCAAGGAAACTGCTGAGGTCGAACAACACACTAAACACACCAATCGAACCTGTGATGGTAGTTGGTTGTGCAACAATAGTATCACAGGCCATTGCGAGGTAATATCCACCCGAAGCCGCATAGTCTGACATCGATGCGATTACTGGTTTTACTTCAGTCGCCAATTTAATCTCACGCCACATCACATCGGAAGCCAACGCACTGCCCCCCGGTGAATTGATACGCACTACAATAGCCTTCACACGATCATTGGTGCGTGCTTTACGCAATTCTTCCGCAAATGTATCAGAACCAATTGTACCCTGTGTTGCCTTGCCGGGCATGATATCGCCATCAGCTACAATAACTGCGATCTCATTTTTTGAACTGCTGTAACTGGAGAAACTCTTCTTATACTTTCCGTATTTAACAAAATTAATGGCTGCATCTTTCGCTACTCCCAATCGGTTTCTCAAGTCAGCTTGTACCTGGTCGTAATAAACAAGTGAATCAATAAGACCCATTGCCTTTGCTGATGTTGAATTGGTCACTAACATTTTGTTCGAGATCTCGCTAAGTCTGGCCACATCCATATTTCTGCTTTGCGCGATGTCGTTGATCATGTTTGTATGAATATCGGAGATCAGTTCATTCAACTGAAGCCGGTTCTCATTGCTCATGTGGTCGAGAAAAAAGGGCTCTACCGCACTTTTGAAATCACCCACCCGAAAGATCTGAGGCTTGATCTCCAACTTATCGAACAACTTTTTGAAAAACGAAACTTCAACGGACAATCCATTGAATTCAAGATCGCCTTCCGGATTTAGAAATACTTTGTCGGCTGCAGACACTACGTAATAGGCCGATTCGGTATAAAATTCACTATACGCTACTATCCACTTCCCCGAACTCTTAAAATCAAGTAGTGCTTGGCGAATTTCACGCGCTACTCCATAGCCGCTTGTAAAAACACTTAAATCCAGATAGATGCCTTCTATTTTAGAATCACTTTTAGCATACTTAAGAGTCTGTTTGAATGGCAACAAGCCTATCGAAGTCACTGCACCTGGTATGGGTAGTCCCTCAAAAGGATCCTCAAGATCATTTTCGGTAATCTGCACATTTAACTTAAGGTGAAGGACAGATTTATCTTTTACAGTGGTTACGGCATCATCATTAGAAAGACCCGAAATGAGAGCTGTAACAAAAAAGACCATCACAACAATGAGTATGATAAACGCCACGAGCGAACCGAGGCATGAAGCCATAAATGCTTTAAAGAAATTCATAAGAATAAAATTAGGGTACAAAAATACTCAAAGGGTGTTCGGAAAGAAAACAGCCTTCTTATCTTTCGCATCAATGAAAAAGCAACTGGCCTTTCTGCTTCTGGGTGGCAATTTAGGCGATCGAAAATCTAATCTGGAAAAAGCTGCTTTGCTGATCGAAAAAAAGATAGGCATCATAACTGCTAAATCGGCCTTGTATGAAACCAAGCCGTGGGGTAAAACAGACCAACCTGATTTCTTCAACCAGGTAGTAGTGCTCGAAACTGAACAAAATCCGGAACTGATATTAAAATCAGCCCTTACTATTGAGCAGGAAATGGGGCGAGTGAGAATTGAAAAATGGGGTGCCCGGCTTATTGATATTGATCTGTTATATGTGGGACATCAAATTCTGAATTCTAAAAATCTAACACTCCCTCACCCTGGCATTGCAGAAAGACGTTTTGTGTTGGAACCTCTCGCAGAACTTGCACCTGACTTTATTCATCCCGCATTAAAGAAGAGTCATCGCCAACTTCTTGCCGAATGCAAAGATTCGTTAACTGTTAATAAAATTTAAAGACTAGCTACCTCTGCCTGGGGTGCTATTTTCTTTACCAGACCTTGCAATACTTTTCCTGGGCCACATTCAACAAAGGATGTTCCTCCATCCTTTACCATATTCTGAACCAACTGTGTCCAGCGCACCGGGGCGGTAAGCTGGTCAATCAAATTTTTCTTAATGACCGTTACATCGGTTGAAGGCAAAGCGTTTACATTCTGATAAACCGGACATACGGGAGTATTAAATTGGGTTGCAGCAATGGCAGCAGCCAATTCTTCGCGCGCAGGCTCCATTAACGGTGAGTGAAATGCTCCACCCACTTGCAAGGGAAGGGCCCGCTTGGCACCAGCGGCTTTCATCTTCTCGCAGGCAATTTCAATTCCTTTCATAGAACCGGAGATTACCAGTTGCCCAGGACAGTTATAATTAGCGGCAACCACAATTTCATCTTTTATGGAAGCACAAACTTCTTCTACCACGGCATCGTCTAAACCTAAAATGGCCGCCATGGTCGATGGATTTATTTCACAAGCGCGTTGCATGGCCATAGCCCGCTTAAACACCAACCTCAATCCATCCTCAAACGATAAACATTTATTAGCAACCAATGCAGAGAATTCTCCTAACGAGTGACCTGCTACCATGTTTGGTTGAACAGCATCCTGTGCGAGAGCAACAATAACTGAGTGAATAAATACCGCTGGCTGCGTCACTTTAGTTTGCTTCAACTCATCCGCTGTGCCGGCAAACATGCTGGTACTAATTTTAAATCCCAGAATGTCATCTGCTCTTTCAAATAATTCTTTTGCTATGGTATTGCTCTCATAAAGTTCTTTGCCCATGCCCGTAAATTGTGCGCCCTGTCCGGGGAAAATAAATGCTTTCATGTTTAATGAATTAGTTATCCCTTAAATGATTACTGTAAATTAAAATTCTCTGTCAGTTTAAGGTTCGATTTTACATGATGAAAAGATAAGATCAAAATTCCAGAAAGAAATCATGCCAGAAATCTGGACTTCAATTCGGGGGTAGGAATCATACAGGCTTCCTTTTTGCCAAACCAACGATAGCGATTACGGGCAATCCAGGTGTACACTCCATCGCGAAGAAAGGGCGGTACAATTTTAAAGATGTAAAGAGCCGGCCACAAACCACTAAGGTGTTTTGCTATTTCCAAAGCAGCATTACTTTTTTGATAGAGCATTCCGCCTTTGATGAGAAGAACGCTATTCAACTCAGTCGTAGGTAACCCGAAATTCTTCAACTGTGTATTTCCAAAATCAGATTGCAAAGCAGCAAAGTAAAATCTTGCCTTGGGATCACGCTTAATAATAAAGAGAACCGAACCGTTGCACAAATTACATACACCATCAAAGAGAATAACCAGATGATCTATCGGATCAGGTGAACCCATCCCTTAATGTTTTGTTTCTTTTTGGAAGGATCAACGGCATCAAAAGTGACTTCGGCATTGTAATAATATACAGCACCGGCAAGCTCTTTTCCATTGTTGTCTTTCCCGTCCCAGTCAATGTAAATAGACCGTTCCCCACCAGACTGGTAATTGTAGATCTCTTTGCCCCACCGGTTGTACACCCGGAAATCAACACTCAGCACAAATCGGGCACATCGCTTACGTAAATCATTCAAATCCTGACCGCAAGGAGTTTGTCCGTCTTCACCCACTTCGCTGGCTACCCGATCGCTAAAAGCACTAAACAAGTCGTTGCAATTATCGTCATTGGGGGTAAACACGTTGGGCAATTCATAGTAAGGGCAATTGTCAAAACAAAAACTCTCGCTGAGGTCGCTCTCGTTTCCTGCGCGGTCAAGGGCTGAGATTTTATAACAAGCAGCAAACGAGGGTAGGTTTGAGTCCACAAAAAAAGTATCAGCCACCATTGCAACCTCAGTAAAATCTCCTTCCGTGTTAATGGCCTTATAAATTCTATACTTCTGTATGTCATCGCGGCACTTCTGATCAGCCGGACGATTCCAGGTAAGCACATTGCTATACACATTTACACCGCAAGATGCGGTTTGAATATATTCTTCGCAGTCGCGGGCTTCGATTGTAAATTGAGGTGCGCAAGGAGCTTCGTCATCATTAGGTTGAGCACAAATGATCTGTGAGAAATTTTTTAATGGTTCATCTATTAATGGATTGCCATAAGCTCCGCGGGTCATCACCCGATAGCAATAGAGCTCGGTATCTTTTAGCGGTACATTATTGTATTGACCCGAATCGATATAATTAAATTGAAACTGGTTAACATCGATACTGTCAATCAACACAATATTTCCTTCAGTAGCGGATGCCGGACCGCGATAAATCAAGTGTTTGGGATAATCCTGAGTCTGATTTGACCAAGGCACATCCGCATTCCACGACAAGGCGATTCGTAAAAACTGTGAGTTGGCCTCTAGCCGTACAGTAGAGGCAGTAGGCGAAACATCAACCCGGGTACCATCGCTTGCATAAGCTGTAACCCGGTAATTGAAAACAGTTTCAAGAGTATTAATTCCAGTATCCACCCAGACGGTATCTGGCCTTCTTCCTGGAAAAACAGAGGTGAGCTTAATATCCCCTGAAAATCCTTCTGCCCGCTGTACTTCATAGGTATATGGCGGGGGAAACTGGATGATGCTTGCTTCAAATGGTGGTCTCCACTTTACAGTTACCTGCCCATTAGTGCGATTCGTAACATCTACAGTTACATTAGTAATAACCGGAGCATCGGCTAAAATGGGAGGCAAACATATCTCTTTCGATACGTAGCTTTCGCCACCACCTGGCTGAGGAAATACGGCCACCAGCCGATAGCAATAGGCAGCACCAACAGAAAGACCTCTGCCGTTATTATTGTCGGAATAAGTGGTTACAGAATTGATTGGTACTTCTTTAATTAACGAGTACCCCAGGTAATCTGGCATGCCAGTAACACACTCCGGAGGATCAAAAACATATTGATCAACTCTGCGCCAGATCTGCATGGTAACTGCATTTGCCTTGCAGAAATAATCATCCCATTTCAAATTGGCAGTTCGGGTACCCAAATCTACTTGCGCTGTTTGCCATTTTGGTGCAGGCCCAACCACCCGAATATTCCATGTTTTAAATTGTACAAGGGTGGGTCCTTTATCCGACTTATCACTGATCTTAAACACAACCTGGTAAGGTTGATCCTGAATATGGTTGCACGTGGTATTCCAGGTGAACGTAAGTTTTGCATCCTGACCAGGTCCTATTTTCTGGAAAATGGCTGGCTGTGGAGAATAGGTTGCCGGTGATGGGTTAATTGAAAACACTTCCGAGAAGGCTTCAATCTTTACGCTATCATAATCCGGATCGGTTCCAAACACATCAATAGAAACCGACTCTCCAGCTTCTACACAAAGGTCTGGAGGCACTTGTAACTCAGGGCGTTGGTTAAGGCAATCTTCAATAATGATTTGCATATCACGTGTAACAAACCCAAGGTTTATCCAGATACCATTAATTTTACGCCACTCTTTTATTAAGAACGCTACGTTATATTCGCCTGGTGCGCCCGGTGCATCCCACAGTAATGTTCCGGTTTGATCAATTGAAAAAGTTGGGGCAGCAGTGCCCTCTTCATTGGCGGTACCATAGTTAAGGCCAATGGCATCATAAAATTTCTTTGAGTTGGGATCTAAGTATCCAAACACATTAGCATCCTTTTCTCTTTTAGGAATTGTTAGTTCATAAGAAAGGCTATCACCATCCGGATCGAAAGCACCGGGATTGTGATAGAATGCTGCGCCTGTACATCCTTTATCAATGGGCGGCACTAAAAGGCGTGGTGTGTTACTGCATCCTAAAAAGGGATCGATAATAATTTGAGTCTCCACATAGAAACGGGTATCGACCGAATTGGTCATGTTGAGGATGCCCGCATTGCGATTTGCTTCAAGGTAACTTATCGTGTATTTGCCTGGTCCGGGAAAAGTATGCTCAACCGTATAAGAAACGGTTCCTACCTCGGGGCCCAAATCAGGCCGAAGTGTATTATCGATTGACGGGGTAATCAGCGGATTACTTCCATCACCGAAATTTAACTCACCATCGCCAAATTTTATGGGTGACCCGGTATCGGTATAAACTGTGATCGTGATTCTGAAGGTAAGACCCGTGCAACTTACGCGTTGTAAGGTGATCTCCCCCGCCCGCAAATGGGTTGCTAATACATTATAATGAATACCTGACAATAGCAATGACAGTCCCAACACTTTCCACCATCCTGAAATCAATCTTTTGCTCATGCTTGTGATGATACCTGAATACAACAAGTAAAAATAAGATTAGGTTACAAGTAACGACAAATAGTCTGCCTACAAAAGCCTTTTTTTAGAGATCAACGATAAACTCTGCCAAATATTTGGTGCCCATTTAACAATTCATTTAAAGCGATGAGCGACCAGAAATAAATAATCCTAAATTTAACCATTAAGATTTATGCGAGTAGTTAAAGAGATTCCCTATCAACACTTCAAAATCACGATTTTTCACTGGAATAACCGGTATTTAATCAAGTTAGAATCGGGTTCTTTTGAGCAGACATTCAAAATCAGTGAGTTAGATGTATTTTCTGAAGATGAAGTGTTGACCTTACTTGACGATACATTTTTGGAACAGGCCCTGCATCGTTTTGATGACATGGCCGAAAGTTTATCCTTAGCCTTAGGTCGCCATCCTTAAATTTGATTTTTTGTTTGACCTTACACCGATTAACTTTGGCCCCTTGCTTTGGCAGAGATCTGGCAGATGGAAATACTGGAAGAAAAGAAAAATAAGAACAGACCCTACAAACCCATTTTAGAGGGTATTCCGGATTGGCCCGTTTATCAACTCAGTAAAAACCGAAAAGAATTTGTTGAGGAAGTCACTCAACGATCGATTGAGCGCATCAAACTTTTACGCCCCAACCGAAAGCAATTGATTGATGAGCTGGAAGCCACTGCTTACCGGGAACAGAATCGCATTAAACGAAACCGATGGCGGGTAGACCCGAAAGATGATTCGAAATTCTGGGCAGGTGTAAAAAATGATTTGGTTGAACTCAGTTCAAAAACTCCGGAAGAATCGGCCGCCATTGAAGATGAGATCTTACGCAAAATTGTTTCGCGTTACTCAAACGAAATAGCGGGCAATTTCAAACCGAACTCATACCGCGTTACGCGCGAAGTTATTAAGTTCTTTTTTCAACGCTTACTCAATGGTGCCCGCGTTAAAAAATTCGGTGCCTTCTTTCGTAGCCAATACACACTACGCGATAAAATTCAGATTGTAGGTAAGGTTAAGATGTTACGTAAGCTGGCAACGCAAGGAACGGTTGTGATGGTTCCTACCCACTTCAGTAACCTGGATTCCATTTTGATTGGTTGGGTGATTCACTCCTGCGGATTGCCTGCGTTTATTTATGGAGCCGGGTTGAATCTTTTCAACATCAAGATCTTTGCTTACTTCATGAACAGTTTGGGTGCGTATAAGGTAGATCGCAGAAAGAAGAACCTCCCCTACCTTGAAACGCTAAAGATGTACTCAAACCTCGCCATCCAAAAAGGAGCGCATAGCTTATTCTTTCCCGGTGGCACACGGTCACGCTCGGGTCTTATAGAAAAGCAATTGAAGTTAGGGTTGCTTAGTACCGCTATTGAAGCTCAGCGCAATCTCTATCAGGAAAATCCTGGACAGGAGGTACGAAAGATATTTATCGTACCGGTAACCCTCAATTACAATTTTGTATTGGAAGCACCCGATCTGATTGAGGATTATTTACATGTAAAAGGACAGGATAAATACTTTCCCGAGCAGGATAAGTATGGCAGTTGGCAGTTGCTCCGCTTTCTCTTCAAATTCTTTACAAAGGGTTCAAACATTTCCGTTTCCATTGGCCCCGGCCTGGATGTGCTGGGCAACTATGTGGATGAAGAGGGTAATAGTCTCGACTCGCAAGGCCGCATCATTGATACAAAAGACTATTTTGTATCCAATGGGTCTATCACGGATGACAAACAAAGAGAAGATGAGTACACGCGAATGTTAAGCAATCGCATCGTTACTGAGTATCATCGCATCAACCGGGTATTTGCCAGTCACCTTGCTGCCTATGTAGCATTCGAGATGTGGCAAAAGAAATTTCCCAAGCTTGATCTGTTTAGTTTGTTACGCCTGCCCGAAGAAGATCTTGAAATTGAATTCGCAGAGTTCCGTGAAACGTACAAGCGTGTAAGAAAGCGGATCTATGAATTGAAAGATGAAGGAAAAGTATATCATGCTACGCACCTGAAAGGCAAAGTAGACCAGGTAATCAAACTAGGAATTGAAAATGTAGGGATCTTCCATCTTAACCGCCCGCTGCTGCTAAATAAAAAAGGTAATATCATCACCAAAGACCTGACCGTGCTCTACTATTACCATAACCGACTGGTTGGCTATGACCTCGAGCAGTATATCTGAAAAACCAGTTGGGGTTATTGGTGCCGGTAATTTTGGAACTGTTATAGCCAACATTCTGGCGATTAACCGAAAAGTACTTCTCTATGCCCGTGATGAGCGAGTGGTTACTCACATGCGTGAGAAGCGTGAAAACCGGGGCTATCAGATTCATTCCCAGGTAGAACCTACACACGATCTTGCTTATCTCGCCTCGCATTGCGATGTGATATTCCCGATGGTGCCTTCGGCTCATTTTCGCACAATGATGAAGCAACTCTCCCCTTACCTTCATCCCTATCACATTCTGATTCATGGAACCAAAGGATTTGACATTACGCTGCCACCTGGCGAGACCATAGAAAGTATTCCGAAACTCACCCGTAATCAGGTAAAGACGATGAGTGAAGTAATTCAGGAAGAAAGCGTGGTAGTGCGGGTGGGATGTTTAGCAGGCCCCAATCTGGCCAAAGAATTAGCTCAACGCCAACCGGGCGCAACCGTAGTGGCCAGTCACTTCAATGAAGTAATTCAACTGGGCAAACGCCTGCTGCGCAATGATCGGTTTCAGGTTTATGAAAACAATGATATTGTAGGGGTTGAGATTGCCGGAGTATTGAAGAATATAATTGCTATTGCTTCGGGAGCACTCAGTGGATTAGGATATGGCGAGAACGCAAAAGGCTTACTCATTAGCCGCGGAGCTGTAGAGATGGTTTACCTGGGCCGCGCGTTGGGTGGCGATTTAAAAGCATTTTTAGGAGTTGCTGGTATTGGTGATTTGGTGACAACATGCAACAGCCCGATGAGTAGAAACTTTACTGTTGGCTATCGTTTAGCCAAAGGAGAAAAGCTAACCGAAATTCTGGCTGATATGTCGGAAGTTGCTGAAGGTATCAATACGGTTCGGATTGCCAAGAAGTGTGCCGATCATTATAAAGTACGGGCTTTGATAACGGACAGATTATACAAAGTTCTCTTTGAAGGGATGACTGTAGAAGAAGCGTTGGAGTTCTTAATGCGCTATCCCTTGAATGTGGATATCGATTTTATTTAAACTTCTATTTATCCAACGCATCCTTAATCTTCGCTGCGGTTGATTTCATTACTTCCGCTGAAAGCGAAAGCTTGGGCTTTGTGAAATTAATATCACCCATCGAATTCATTGGCACCAGGTGTACATGGGTGTGAGGCACTTCCAGACCGATCACGGCCACCCCTATTCGTTTACACGGAATAACTTTCTTCACCGCCACAGCGACTCTTTTTGCAAACACCATCATGTCGGCCAGGGTAGCATCATCCAGATCAAAAATATAATCAACTTCCTTTTTAGGTACGATGAGTGTATGACCTTCTACCAAAGGCATCACATCCAGAAAAGCTATAAAGCGATCATCTTCAGCTACAATATGCCCGGGAATTTCACGATTGATAATCTTTGTAAAGATCGATGCCATGACTAATGATTAAGCTCCGATGTTTAAAATTTCAAATTCAATTTCGCCTGCAGGCGTTTTTATTATAGCAGTATCCCCTATCTTCTTTCCAAGCAATCCTTTACCAATGGGCGACTGCGTTGAAATTTTTCCTGCCTTCAAATCAGCCTCTTCTTCAGATACCAGCATATACGTCATAGACGCACCGTTCTTTTTATTTTTGATTGTCACCTTGGACAAAATTGAAGCTGAGGATATATCAATTTTAGTTTCGTCCAATAAGCGTGCGCCACTCAATAAGTTTTCGAGTTGTGCAATTTTTGCTTCGAGATGACCCTGTGCATCTTTCGCTGCATCATACTCCGCATTCTCACTCAAGTCGCCCTTGTCGCGGGCCTCGGCAATTTGCTTGGCAATATCAGAGCGACCTTTGCTTTTGAGGGTTGCTAATTCATTCGTTAGTCTTTCTAAACCCTCTTTGGTATAGTAAGAAATTTTTTTGCTCATAATCTGATTTTAATAACTATCTACCCCGCTTTGTCCTCTTCGTTCCATCAGCGATAAAAAAAGAAACAACGGCTTCGGGGTTCGAAGCCGTTGTTTAAACATGACCCAAAATTAATTTTTTAATTCACTAATTCAAAATCAGGCACCTACCAGTTCGGGCAATGTAGTTTTCACCTGGTCTAAGATTTCATCATCAAATTTCGCCAGGTATAAAGTCTTCGCTTTGGTTAATTGTTCAAGGGTTAGCCCCTTGGCTCCGCGTAAATCTGCCTTATATAAACTGGCATTTTCAAAATCAGCACCCATCAGGTAACTGCCCGATAAATTAGCCTCCATCAAAAAAGCATTTTTAAAATTTGTCTTAATAAGAAAAGCATTTTCAAACTGTGACTTAATCAGAAACGCATCTTTAAAATTTGCCCCACTGGCATAAGCTCCTTTTAATATTGCCTGATTCAAATTAGAGTTTTCAAAGTTAGTTTGATTTAGACGTGTGTTTTCAAGATTGGTCTCTATCAGTGAAGAGTTAGAAAAATTAGCTGAATTGAGATTAGAGCCACTCAGATTTACATAGTTTAGATTGGTACGGGCAAGAAAGCAGTTGACCAGATTAATCTCATGAATCTGATGCCGGTTCAAACGTTTTATATTACCCACCGTACGAAATGCAGCTTCATCCGATTCCCATAACCGGAAGTCATCAATCTCATCTTTATAGAACCTGATTCGCTGACGGGTTTCCCCATTTTGATTTAACCAGAAGAGTAGAATACCAATGATGGCGATATCGAAGATCATTCCATGGGCTTCTACTAATATCTGAGACCAGTAATTTTCGAAATCCTGGATGTAATATTTAAGGCTTAAACTGATTACCAACACCGAAACACCGGCCAAAACAAGTGAGGCGGTAAGTAAAGGTTTTTCAATAATGATATTGAACTGATCCTGAATCTTGCCTTTTAGCTTCTTAACTCTCGACATATATACCCACAGACGGCCTCAAATTACAATTTTGAAGGTTAAACTACTTTTGGTTAATCCTTCAAATAAAATCAAAAAAGGAGAATCGAACATGATGAAATAGTGTCGGAATGGGCCTGATCATTACTTCTGTACATAACCACATCAATTACATAAAACCTACAACAATAGGTGAATCGTCAGGAAATAGACCGCTAACCCTAATAAGTCGTTAGTAGTAGTTATGAATGGACCGGAGGCTAAGGCTGGATTAAACCCCATCCTGTTGAGAATGAGCGGAGTAACGGTACCAATAAAAGAAGCAAAGACAACTACAAAGAAAAGTGCCAATGCAACCACGAGGTTGAGAGGGTCATGTCCAAATACAAGCCAGGTTATTCCAAAAACGACAACGGAAAGAAAAAAACCATTAAGCAGCGCAACACTAAATACCTTTAGAAGTCTTTTCCAAAGTCCTTCATCTACAAAACCAGGGCTCGACAAACTCTGAACCACCAGCGATGAAGATTGAATGCCCACATTCCCTCCTGTTGCCTGAATGAGTGGAATAAAAAACGCGATGGCTGTTATACGAGCAATCTCCATCTCAAAAAAGCCCATAAACCGCGCACTTACCATACCTCCCAAAATACCAATAAATAGCCAGGGCAGGCGGGCACGGGTATTTCTCCAAACACTATCATCCTCCTCCACATCCTCGGTAATACCCGACATGAGTTGGCGGTCCTCCTCAGCTTGCTCTGTGATTACATCCACCACATCGTCAATCGTGATCCGCCCAACAAGATGGCCTTGTACGTTCACCACGGGCACGGATTCCAAGTCATACTTGCTCATGATCTCAGCTACTTCCCGATCTTCCATGTAGGTTTCTACGGCCACTACATCATCTTCTAAAATATCTTTCACTATGGTGCGCGGGTCCGATAGGATGAGTTTCTGTAGTGAAACCTTACCCAGAAGTTTATCGGAATCGTCTACCACATAAACTGCGTAGAACTTGGTAACATTTTCAGCCTGCTTACGGATCTCTTCTACGCATTGCACCACCGTCCAGTGGTCGCGGGCCTTAATCAACTCTTTGGCCATTAAACCACCGGCCACATTTTCATCATACCGCAAAAGATCAATCACCTGCGACTTAAGATCTGGATCCAACGTGGCTATAATTTCTTCGCTGGTCTTTATTGGCAACTCGTTCAAAATGTCGGCTGCATCATCTGAATCGAGCAGGTTAATAACCTCTGTGATTTCGGGTGTTGTGTAATTGCTTAGAAAATTTTTCCGGGTATCTGAATCAAGGTCATTAATGATTTTGGAACGCACATCCAATGAAAGAAGGTCAAGCACATACTTGGACTCTTCACCATTAAACTCATACAATAAAGCCGTGATGTCTGCAGGATTTATTTCTTCAAGGCTTTGGCGAATGAATGCACCATCACGCGCATTCAGGGCTTCCTGAAAGCGATCTCGAAACTCTTTGTTCAATTCAAATTCAACGGGCTTCACGGGAATTTTCTACTTGTTGGGTTAGAAAAACAAATTGTTCTACCTCCAATTGTTCGGCCCGTTTGTCCAGGATTGGATGGCTTAAAAGGGAGGCAGGCAAATTTAGGACTTTCAATGCGTTGCGCAAGGTCTTGCGTCTGTTTTGAAATGCCTGCTTCACTACCACTTTAAAGAGTACTTCATCACAGTCCAGCTTTACTCGTTTGTTGCGGGTAAGTCGGATCACTGCCGACATCACTTTGGGTGGTGGAAAGAATACACCGGGTGGTACTTTGAATAAGTATTCGATATCATAGTAGGCCTGCAGTAATACACTTAGGATTCCATACGTTTTACTTCCTGGTTTCTCAGCGATCCGATCCGCTACTTCCTTTTGCAACATGCAAACCACTTGCGTTACCTGAGTGCGATGGTCCAATACTTTGAAGAAAATCTGGGAAGAAATGTTATAGGGAAAATTACCAATGATCTGAATGTCTCCGGTGAATATCCGATCCAAAGGAAGTTCCAGAAAATCGCCTTCAATAATCTTAGTTGATAAATCAGGAAAGTTTTCTTTCAGATAGGCAATCGATTCGCGATCAATTTCAGCCAATCGCAAGTCGATAGCAGGCTTGAGTTGTAAAAATTGCGTGAGTACACCCGTCCCCGGTCCGATCTCAATTACCTGATTATGTTCGGAAGAAAGAACCAGGGAATCAACAATACGGGCTGCTATATTTTTATCCTTCAAAAAATGCTGACCAAGGTGTTTTTTAGGACGCACCATTCTTGTTCCTTCTTTTAAAATCAAAATTTCACCAAACTACAAACTATAAAATCAAAACAATAAAATTCCATTAAATTGCAAGGGAACAAAATTCAACTCGCTCTTCATGAATCAACCTCATCCTTCAGATAAACCACGCATCGGAATTACCTTAGGCGACCTTAACGGAATTGGACCCGAAGTTATCATTAAGGCGTTAGCCGACCACCGTTTACTCAATCTGATGACACCGGTAATCTATGGGTCCACTAAGGTGTTATCCTTTTATAGGAAGCTGATGAACCTGGAAGAATTCAACTACAGCCAGGTAAAAACAAAAGGACAATTTTTTCCGAAAGCAATCAATGTCGTTAACTGTTGGGAAGACATGATTGAAATCAATCCAGGACAGCCTTCACGTCAAACAGCTAAAGCAGCATTAATTTCCCTGAAGAGAGCCGTGGAAGAAGTAAAGGAAGGTTTGATTGACGGGTTTGTTACAGGACCGATTGATAAGAATACCATTCATGGCGAAGAGTTCCCGTTTCAGGGACATACGGAATACCTCACGCAGGAATTTAATGCCGGAGAAAGTTTAATGCTTATGGTGGGTAATGATCTCAGGGTGGGGTTAGTAACTGAGCATATCCCGGTCAAAGAAATTTCTTCCTTCATTACCAGAGAAAGAGTAGAGCTTAAAATTCGGTTGATGGAGTTTACATTGAAGAAGGACTTCCTGATCAGCAAGCCAAAAATTGCTGTACTCGGATTGAATCCACATGCCGGAGATGAAGGCTTGTTGGGCAATGAAGAAATAGATGTAATCAAACCGGTTATTCAGGATTTGAAATCAAAAGGTAAGTTGATCTTCGGACCTTTCCCTGCGGATGGATTTTT
>DAOOCD010000073.1:0-14349 GCA_035408225.1 Cyclobacteriaceae bacterium
CCCTCCATCGAGTTACCACGGGTCCGCTATCAATCTCCATTCATTCAAAGAACGTTTTGAATCCAAAAGGCCTTACGACCAGTTAATTCAAGTGTGGTTTTTAAACCTGTTTTATTGATCTAAACCTACCGTTTAAATCCCCTTATTTCGATTTGGGAGTGCAAATGTACGCTTAACAAGCCACCTATGCAAGGGTGGCTAAGAAAAATTTCAGTTATCCTAATTTGGGTCGTAAGATGGTCTGAGTTCTATCAGGACCTATGGAAATCATTGAAATGGGAACATTCAGGGCCTTTTCAAGAAAATTAACGTAATCCATAAGTTTAGAGGGCAATCCGGATTCTGAGGTTCCGGATAATGGGGTATTCCAACCTGGTAACTCTGTATAAATAGGTGTAATTTTTTGATTTACAATTTCGTAGGGTAAGGTTTCAGTGATTGTTCCATCACTCAGTTTATAATGAGTACAAATCTTTATCACAGGAAAGGCACTTAGTACATCTGCCTTCATCATCAGTAACTGGGTAACACCATTGATCATAATAGAATACTTTAATGATGGCAGATCAATCCATCCACATCTACGCGGTCTGCCAGTTGTCGAACCAAATTCATTTCCCTGCTTCCGCATCTTCTCCCCTTCATCATCTATCAATTCTGTAGGAAATGGACCACTACCTACCCTAGTACTGTAGGCCTTAAAGATTCCATAAACTTCACCTATCCGACCAGGTGCAATACCCAAACCAGTACAGGCACCCGCAGTAACGGTATTTGAACTAGTTACAAAAGGATAGCTGCCAAAGTCAATATCAAGAAGAGAACCTTGGGCACCTTCAGCCAGCACCGATGAATTCTTATTCAATTCATCATTAATAAAGTATTCGCTATCAATCAGGTTAAACTGTTTTAAGAAATTAACTGATTCAAAAAACTGAGTCTCCAGATCAGGCCAATTAAATTCAATGGAATGGTTCTTCAGAATTTCAAAATGTATTTCAGTCAACTTCCTGAATTTCGATTCGAAATTGTCAGATAATACATCTCCAACGCGTAAGCCTTGCCGGCCAATTTTATCCTGATAGGAGGGTCCAATTCCCTTCAGGGTAGATCCAATTTTTTGATCTCCTTTTGCTTTCTCTTGGGCCTGATCGAGTAGTCGATGCGTGGGAACTATCAATGTGGCTTTCTTTGATATGAAAAGATTAGCCCGGACATTCAGATTGTATTTGCTTAGCTTCTCAATTTCAGTTCTGAATACGATAGGGTCAAGAACAACTCCATTACCAATTATATTTCTGGTTTTGCTTCTAAAAATCCCGGAAGGGATCTGGTGTAACACATGTTTGATTCCATCGAACTCAAGTGTGTGTCCTGCATTAGGACCGCCCTGAAACCGAGCAACCACATCATATTTGGGTGCCAAAACATCTACAATCTTTCCTTTGCCTTCATCTCCCCACTGAAGACCTAGCAATACATCAACTTTCATCTATAAATTCTTAAACATTCAGCCTCTTGGGCACTTATTTAATTTTTTTCAGCACATCCTCTTCCGATTTAATAATCTGAAAGATTGCATTCAACTTGGTTATTAATAACAATTTACTCACACTTTCAGAGGGATTCATCAAATAAACTTCACCGCCCTTATTTCTGAACTTGGTAAGGATAGTAATAAGAACTCCTATACCACTACTATTGATGTAGCGCAACTCTGAAATATCAATAATACATGTGCTTACCTTGTGACTCATTGCCTCGTTAACGGCCGTTATTAAGTGTGTGCCATTGTCTTCTCCAATCAAATCTCCGGATACTCTTAATATCAAGGAGTTACCTTTAATCTCCTGTGCAAAATTCATGTTTTTCTGTTTTCACAATTTTTCTTTGTACAAGATGCATATAAAATGAGTGAGTGGTGCATTACATTAAAATGCATCAATTCTTCTACCGTATTTTGAATGGTTTGGATTCTTGGATCACAGAATTCTATCACCTTATGACATTCGGTGCAAATTAAATGATCATGCTGCTTATAACCATATGATTTCTCATACTGGGCGAGGTTCTTTCCAAATTGATGTTTACTAACCAAATCACATTCTACCAATAAATCCAATGTATTGTATACAGTAGCCCGGCTAACGCGATAGTTTTTATTCTTCATGTTGATGTAAAGTGACTCAACATCAAAGTGACCACTAAGCGAGTAGATCTCTTCCAGAATAGCATAACGTTCCGGAGTCTTTCGCAGCTCTTTGTTTTCCAAATAAGCCGTAAAGATTTGCTTTACTTCGTCAAATACCTTTTGATTCAATGCCATTGTGCGAGACTGTTCGCAAATATACTATTTCGCTAACAGGTTGGGCAAAATTATTCTGCTGAATAAACCTGCCCATTATTTCTGGAATCGAAGCGTGAGACCTTTACAACCCCTTCTACTTTCTCCAGTTTGGTAATCAGCATTTCGAGATGACGCGTGTCATTTACATAAAGCATGATCTCCCCACTAAAGATGCCCTGATCAGACTTAAAAGATAGTGAACTCATATTCACCTTCAATTCTTCGGAAATAACCTTTGACACATCATTGATTAAACCAACCCGATCAGTGCCAATTACTTTAAGTCCAGTTAGAAAAGCGACTTCATGCTGAGATGTCCATTTAGCCTTAATTACACGATTGCCATGATTGGCGAGCAACTCAGTGGCATTCGGGCATGTGGTGCGATGAATCTTTATCCCTTCATTTACTGTAACAAAACCAAACACATCATCACCAGGAATTGGGGTGCAACATTTAGCCAGTTTATATTCCACCACATCCATATCTTCCCCGATCAGCAAAATATCTTCGTAGCGTCCCTTTACTTTGCTTATCTCCTGCTCAATGGTGCGTACATCCGTTACCGATTCGTTGGGTCGTGTTTTTAGTGGCGAAGAAGGTTTAAACTCCTTGAAACGCTTTAGATCGTTGACGGTAATTAATCCTTTACCAATCCTATAGTGAAGTTCAAATTGAGAGTTCACATTAAAGTACGCCCTCATCTGTTCATACATCTGACTATTAGAATCAATTTTTAATTGCTTCAGTTTTCTCAAAAGAATCTCTTTACCCTCTTCTACCAAATTTCTTTTATCCTCTTTAAGAAGTTCTTTAATTTTTGATTTTGCTTTGGGGCTGACAACAAACCGAAGCCAGTCTTCATTTGCTTTTTGTTTGGATGAAGTAAGTATCTCTATCTGATCCCCATTTTTTAAGACGTGATTTATAGGCACCAATTTTTGATTCACTTTAGCGCCAATACACTTTGCACCAATATCCGTATGTATGTCAAAGGCAAAATCCAGCGCGGTAGCTCCGTTGGGAAGAGTTTTTAATTCACCCTTGGGTGTAAAAACAAACACCTCGTCATTAAAAAGATTCCCCCGGAAATCATCCACAAACTCAAGTGCCGTGAGGTCTTGTTTCTCAAGAAGTTCCCGCACTCTCACCAACCATTTTTCCAGATTTGATTCGTGATTGGATGCGTTGTCTTTATATTTCCAATGAGCTGCGTATCCTTTTTCAGCAATTTCATCCATTCGCCTGGTACGAATCTGAACTTCTACCCATTGACCATTTTTCGCCATCACCGTAGTGTGCAGGGATTCATACCCATTTCCTTTGGGCGTACTTATCCAATCGCGTAGGCGGTCTGGATTGGGAGTATAGTAATCCGTTACAATAGAATACACCTGCCAGCAAAATGATTTTTCCTGCTCGAGGGGAGTATCAAGAATAATTCTGATTGCAAAAAGATCATACACTTCCTCGAAGGGAATGTTCTGCTTCCGCATCTTATTGTAAATCGAAAAAATTGATTTTGGCCGACTCTTTATCTCGTATTCGATATTAAGCTTATCCAGTTCATCTTTAACCGGCTGAACAAACTGTTTAATAAATTTATTTCTGGACGCCCGAGATTCATCAATTTTATTGGCAATGTCGCGATAGGTTGGGTGGTCTGTAAATCGGAGATACAAATCCTCCAATTCAGTTTTAATGGCATTAAGGCCCAGGCGGTGCGCTAAGGGAGCATAGAGATAAATGGTTTCAGAACTGACGCGCAACTGTTTATTTCGCGGCATGCTATCCAGCGTACGCATATTGTGAAGTCGGTCCGCCAGCTTTATCAAAATCACCCGTACATCCTCAGAAAGTGTAAAGAGCATTTTACGGAAGTTTTCTGCCTGCGCAGAAGTTCCATACTCAAATACTCCTTTAATTTTGGTGAGCCCATCAATAATCTTGGCGATCTTTTTTCCAAAAATCCGCTCAAGGTCTTTTAGCTGGATGTCAGTGTCTTCCACTACATCATGAAGCAAGGCCGCAATGATGGAGGTTGTGCCCAGTCCTATTTCTTCAACGCATATTTCTGCTACCGACAAAGGATGAAAAATATAGGGTTCACCCGATTTTCTGCGCATATCCTTGTGCGCTTCCATGGCTATTGTAAAAGCCCTCTTTATCAGTCTTGCATCACCTTCTTCTAAAATTGGCTTAGCCTTTCTTAATAATCTGCGATATCGCCCTATTATTTCCTTTTTCTCTTCAACAGCATCTATTACCACCGCTTAGCTCTTTAAAATCGTTTTTTTAACATTCTTTAATCATAACGAATAATCCCTAAATTTGCACTCCCTTTGACAAAAAAGCCTGTTTTTTTAATTCAAAGGGCAATCTGCGGATGTGGCGTAATTGGCAGCCGCGCCAGACTTAGGATCTGGTGCCGCAAGGCGTGGGGGTTCGAGTCCCTTCATCCGCACTTAATTTTGAACCCTCCGGCCGGACCATGAGTTCTGTCCGGAGGGTTCACTGATTCTTAGCTGCATGAAAGCAGGTAAAAAAGTATAACACTAAACACATAACCCTTGGACATTACATTAGACAAACAAAGCAACACTGATGGTTTGATTAAAATTAAACTAAGTGAGAGTGATTATCAACCTAAAGTAGAAGGAAAGTTAAAAGACTACGCCCGCAAAGCCAATATTAAGGGGTTTCGCCAAGGCAAGGTACCTGCCGGTGTAATCAAAAAAATGTTTGGTAAATCGGTACTTGTTGAAGAAGTGAATCACCTGGTATCGCATTCGGTTTCTGATTACATCCGCGATCAAAAACTGCGCATTCTGGGGGACCCTATGCCGAACCAGGAAAAGGCATATACCATTGACTGGGATTCGCAAAAAGATTTTGAATTTGAATTTCAAATTGGACTGGTAGAAGACTTTACACCTGACCTTTCTACCAAGGTTAACGTTAAATCACACAAAATAGAGGTAGATCAGAAAGTAATAGATGAGACACTGGAAGATCTGAAAAAGAGATTTGGTACCATAACCTATCCTGAAGTAAGTGAAGTTGGTCATAATCTCTTTGGCGAAATCTCCAAAAAAGGAGATGAAGAGAAAAAGGGGTCTTACATCGCCATTGAAAAAGTGTCAAAAAAAGAACAGAAGAAATTCATTGGTCTGAAGAAAGAAGATGTTGTTGAATTTGATCTTGAAAAGACTTTTGAGGATGCGGCTGCACGGGCACAAGTGCTTAATGTTTCTGAGGAAGATGCTAAAAATGCGACTGGCACGTACATATTTAAAGTAACTACCATAAGTCAGACTGAGCCAGCCCAAATGAATCAGGAATTTTTTGACAAGGTTTTTGGTAAAGATGCTGTTACTAACGAGGTTGAGTTTTTAGATAAAGTAAAAACAACGATTGGCGAAAATTACGATCGTGAGACTGAACATTTGCTGGAGCATGAAATTCAACACTACTATGTTGATCATACCAAGATTAATATGCCAGAGGCATTCCTTAAGAACTGGATTAAAAATACAAGCAATGGTCAGGTAACGGATGATATTCTTGAAAAGGAATTTAACGTTTATAAAGAATCGCTTAAATGGGACCTCATAAAAAATAAGATTGCCGAAGACAAAGAGGTCAAAGTGGAAGGTGATGAGGTTCGTGAAAAGGCAAAACAGTTTATTGTTGAACAATTTGGTGGCGCTGCTATTGCCGCTCAATTGGGCGATAAATTAAACGACATCGCAAACAATTATCTCTCCGGCCAGGATGGCAAGGGTGAGAACTTCATGAAAATTTACAATCAACTTCGTCAGGATAAAATAATGAAGGTGATAAAAGATTCAATTACGGTTACCGAGCAAAAGGTGACTTTAGATGAATTCAAAAAGATCGCTGAGGAGCATCGTCATTGAGATTCAGAACCATTCTTAGCCTTACCTGGTTATTAGAGAGCCCTGTTAAATAATGGGGCTTTTTTATTGAAATTTTCTTAGTAACATTGATGTTAGAAACAATAAAAGTGAGTCGAAACCGACTTATCTAAAAACTGTAATTAAATAATTTTATATAGCTATGTCACAATCCAATGAATTCAGAAAATATGCAGTGCACCACATGGGCATGAGCGGTAATGCGTTAGACAGTTACACAAAATACCTGAACGAAAATCCATATACCGTAACGGGTATGACTCCCAACGTTGTAGAAGAGCGTCAGATGAGAGCCACCGTTATTGACGTGTTCTCCCGTTTGATGGCGGATAGAATTATCTTCTTTGGCACTGCCGTGGATGATTATGTTGCCAATGTAATTACGGCTCAGTTGTTATTCCTCGAATCATCCGATCCCAAAAAGGACATTATAATGTATATCAATAGTCCGGGTGGGTCAGTTCATGCCGGACTAGGGATTTACGACACTATGCAATATGTTAACCCTGATGTTGCCACGATCTGTACGGGATTGGCAGCCTCTATGGGTGCTGTGCTGCTTGCCGCGGGTTCGCCAAAGAAACGTTCCGGGTTGCCTCACGCCAGGGTAATGATTCACCAACCTTCGGCAGGAATGCAAGGCACTTCGAAAGACATGGAAATCTCACTAAAGCAAACTATCGAATTGCGTCAGGACTTGTATACTATTTTGGCTAACCATTGCGGACAAACCTTTGAACGGATTGAGAAAGACTCGGACCGTGACTACTGGATGCGAGCCAGTGAGGCTAAGGCTTATGGCTTGATTGACGAAGTGCTTGAGCGCAAGAAAAAATAAGAAAGAACCCTGATTTAAGGGTGAAAATGTACCCATCGAACCGGAATTGAAGATTAGCCGTTTCATGGGTACATTTGTATTTTAAACCAAGTTCCATGGCTGAAGTTACGTGCTCGTTTTGTGGTAGAAATAAAAAAGATGTAGACCTGATGATCTCAGGCATACACGCCCACATTTGTGATAAGTGCGTAACTCAGGCAAATCAAATTCTATCCGAGGAAAAGAAGAACAAGGTAGAGGCTGGAACCTTGCCTAACTTCAAATTGATAAAGCCGAGGGAGATTAAGAAATTTCTTGACGAATATGTAATCGGTCAGGACCAGGCCAAACGCATCATTTCTGTAGCAGTTTACAATCATTACAAGCGTTTGATGCAACGCAAGGTTGACACAGACATAATGATTGAAAAATCAAATATCATTATGGTAGGTGAAACCGGAACCGGTAAAACTTATCTCGCTCGAACCCTCGCCAAAATTCTTCAGGTACCTTTCTGCATTGCCGATGCTACTGTTCTTACGGAAGCTGGATATGTAGGTGAAGATGTGGAGAGTATTTTGACCCGATTGCTACAGGCCGCTGACTATAATACAGAAGCTGCTGAGCGTGGGATTGTATACATTGATGAGATTGACAAAATCGCTCGTAAATCAGATAATCCCTCAATTACCCGTGATGTAAGTGGTGAGGGAGTGCAACAAGCCTTGTTAAAGTTACTGGAGGGCACATCAGTCAATGTGCCTCCGCAAGGAGGTCGCAAACATCCGGATCAAAAAATGATTACGGTGAATACCGAGAACATCTTGTTTATCTGTGGTGGTGCGTTTGAGGGCATTTCCCGATTGATTGGTAAGAGATTGAATACGCAACCTCTTGGCTTTTCATCAACTGCCAATAGTTTAAGTCCAAGCGATATTGATAAGGATAACCTGCTACAGTTTGTATCCTCGCAGGATTTAAAAAGTTTTGGTTTAATCCCAGAATTGATTGGTCGTTTACCCGTAGTTTCCTTCCTCAATCCCCTGGATCACACAGCTCTTCGCAAAATTTTAACGGAGCCAAAAAATGCTCTTGTGAAACAGTATAAGAAGCTGTTTGAAATGGAGAGTATTGAATTAGAGTTTAAAGAAGGAGCCCTTGATTTTATCGTTGAGAAGGCGCTCGACTTTAAACTTGGTGCTCGCGGGCTTCGTTCAATTTGCGAGGCAATCATCAATGATGCCATGTTTGAAATGCCTTCTGACAAAACAACTGACAAACTTGTTATTAATCGCGCTTACGCGGAAGAGAAATTCAACAAATCGCACTATAGCAAACTTAAGGTTGCTTAAGGTTTTCTACTTTTTAAGATACCCCACCATGAGACGAGCTGCATTTTCTGAGGCCGATCCGGTGTCCAGCATTTGATACACGTCATCGTAATCGTTTAACATCTTCTTCCTTGTAGGAGTATCTTCCACCAACTGTTTTAACTCAGCATTTAAATTAGTTGCTGTCATTTCGTGCTGAATAAACTCTTTGATTACCAATCGATTCGCAATCAGGTTAGACAACGAAATAAAAGGGATCTTCACTAATTGTTTTAAAAGCCAATACTCAAGTAAGCCAGCTTTGTAAATGACTGCCTGGGGAACTTTAAATAATCCGGTCTCCAATGTAGCAGTACCAGAGGTTACAATGGCAGACCTTGCATGTGTTAGCAGGTCGTATGTGGATTCATAAACAAATTTCACGGAAGGATTCTCCCTCAATGGTGCATAGAGTTGTCCATCCAAAGTCTTCACTGCCGCTACCACAAATTGATAATCAGGATTCATCCGCACTAGTTCTGCCATTACAGGAATCATTCGCTTAAGTTCCATGCTGCGGCTACCCGGTAGAAGTGCAACAATTTTTTTATCAGTAAGCAGATCATTCTTCTTAAGGAATTCCGGATCGGACTCAAAAGCCTTAATGGCATCCAACACTGGATTACCAACATAGTCCACATCCCAATCAAATTTCTTGAAGAACTCCTTCTCAAATGGAAGAATGGAAAACAAATGATCAACATTGGCCTTGAGTTTCCAGGCCCGACCTGTATTCCAGGCCCACACCTTGGGGGAGATATAATAAAATACTTTCAGGTTTTTTTCTTTAGCAAAGCGGGCTATCCGCATATTAAAGCCCGCATAGTCAATAAGAATAATTACATCCGGCTTGAAGGCAAGAATGTCTTGCTTGCAATATTTCAATAATCTTGAGATTGTGCGGAAGTTGGCTATGACAGCCAAAAAGCCCATGAAGGCTAGTTGGTTGTAATCAACAACAACCTCCACTCCGGCCTCTTTCATATAATTTCCTCCAAACCCGCGAAAGCTTGCCTGTGAATCGTGTTGTCGCAATGCTTTTACTAAGTTGCTCCCATGAAGGTCTCCTGATCGTTCACCGGCTATTAAATAATAACGCATTGCTAAAAGTATATATTAAAGGACAGGCGAGACTTCAAACTTAGTCTCCAAAATATTCAACATAATTGCGAGGAGTTTCCCATAGGCGAACGGAATGCAGAACACCATGCTTGCTGATAGCAGAAATTTTTGGCGCCAAAATCCTCCAGATTTCAATTACAAGGTTTTCGCAGCTGGCCAGCTTATCTCTCATAAAATCCACATCCAGGTTCAGATTTTTATGATCCAGTTTATCAGTAACCTCCAAACGGATAAGTGTACTTAACTTCTTAAGGTCGATAACAAATCCAGTATCGGGATCTGGGGCACCTTTAACAGTAACAATAAGCTCAAAATTATGACCATGCCAATTTTCGTTGGCACAAGGGCCAAATACCTCTATGTTCTTTTCGCGGCTCCATGCAGGGTTGTAAAGTTTATGGGCCGCATTGAAATGCTCTTTTCTGCTAACGTAAACCATTTTCTTAAAAACTGAAGCAAATATACAATAGTCCTTAATCGATTCACAGAAGCCGGTTTTATGTAAATTGCCAACAAAAGTTCACGTATGATCATAGTTACCGGAGCCGCAGGTTTTATTGGCAGTTACCTGATTCAGAGACTCAATCAGGAAAATTTTAATGCCATCATTGCCGTTGATAAATTTGATAACCCGGAGAAAAATAAAAACCTGATCGGTTCGAAAATAAAAGAGCGGGTAGACCGCGATCATTTTTTGACCTGGCTGGATAAAAATCATGAAACGGTAGAGTTCGTTTTTCACATCGGGGCCCGCACCGACACCGCTGAGTTTGACACTACATTGCTCAACAAACTAAATACACAATACACGAAAGACATCTGGGTGCGTTGTTGCAAGTATCAAATCCCGTTGGTGTATGCCTCTTCCGCTGCTACCTATGGTCTTGGAGAACTCGGATATGATGATGATGAATCTCAAATACCGCAACTCAAACCTCTTAATCCATACGGTCAATCGAAACAGGACTTTGATGTTTGGGCATTAAAGCAAAAAGAGAAACCTTTCTTTTGGGTGGGTCTCAAATTCTTTAATGTATATGGCCCCAATGAATATCACAAAAACAGGATGGCATCCGTGATCTGGCATGCATACAACCAGATTACAAAGTCTGGAAAAATGAAATTATTTAAGTCGCATAACTCTAACTTTAAGGATGGCGAGCAAATGCGCGATTTTGTCTATGTGAAAGATGTAGCAGACATTTGTCTATTCTTTATGCATCACCGTAAAAATTCAGGGATCTACAATCTGGGATCAGGAAAAGCCCGCACGTTTGTCGATTTAACCAAAGCTGTTTTCAAAGCTTTGAACAAACCAGAAAATATTGAGTTTATAGATACTCCAGTTGATATACGGGATAAGTATCAATATTTCACTGAGGCTAACATGGAAAAGTTAAAATCAATCGGATATAATAAAGGATTTACCTCGTTGGAAGAGGGTGCCAGGGACTATGTAACAAACTACCTGTTGAAGTTATAACTAATCTTACTATAGAATTTTAAATTCTATCCTTCTATTTTGTTGCCTGTTTTCCTCCGAAGTGTTTGGCAATACTGGCTTTTGAGAACCATACCCCTTTACTACAATCCTCTGGGTCGGAATTTGGTTTGTTTTTAAAAACTCAGCAACAGCATTGGCTCTCTTTGCAGACAATTGCTGGTTATAAGCTTCCGTC
Organism: Cyclobacteriaceae bacterium; assembly: GCA_035408225.1. Lineage (GTDB taxonomy): Bacteria > Bacteroidota > Bacteroidia > Cytophagales > Cyclobacteriaceae > ELB16-189. Next base: position 11,274 of record DAOOCD010000073.1, read on the forward strand.
CCCGAATCATCGGTATGACCGCCAATTTCAATCTTAAGGCCTGGATTTTTATTCATAAAATCTACCACCTCTTTTAGCTCAGTGATCGATTGAGGTTTTAATTCATATTTATTCAGATCAAAAAAGATATTATTAAGTACCACTATTGCATTTTGTTGTGCTGGTGAAAGACTGATATTTTTAATTACTGGTTTCAACTCAGTTTTTTCTTCATAATTAAAATGGAGACTTTGAAATAAAAATCCTGGCCTGCTTACATATAATGCATATTCCGAACCCCCAGGAAGTATCATCAGATACTCCCCTGAAACTGAATCAGACTTAACTTTTGTGATCATACTATTCTCTTTCAGATCAAATAGTTCTACGGCCGCAGTAATTGGATTCTTAGTGGTCGAATTAGTTACCACGCCTTTCACAACATTACCCCTCGACTTAGTGATTAGATTATCCGGTAAAGTGATTTTAAATAGTCGGCTCCGATTTTTGCTCTCTTCCTTTGAGTAATAAGCAATGGCGCCATTGCCCGAAACGATAAATGAATATTGATCCTTATGATCGTTTAAAGGCTTACCCAAATTAACTGGCTGTCCCCATCCGTCCGCCCGTCTCTCAGCCCTAAAAATATCGTAGCCACCAAACCCGGGATAGCCATTTGATACAACATATAGATTCTGATTATTAACATGTATATAAGGAGAAATCTCATCAAACTGAGTATTAATAGACGGGCCAAGGTTTATAGCCTTAGTCCACCCTGTCTCCACCAATTGCGAATACCAAATATCATAGCCGCCCATTCCTCCTTTTCGCTCTGAAACAAAATAGAGTTCGCGCCCATCAGCTGAGAGGGAAGGTTGAGCATCCCAACCTGAACTGTTAATTGCAGGTCCCATGCTTTTCGGAACTGACCATTGGTTTCCGGTTTTGCGACTCTCATACAAATCACATCCCATCGTGCCGCACACCGTAAAAATTAAATGTCTGCCATCGGCAGATATCGTGCAGGCACCTTCACGTTGAATTGTATTTATATTATCCGAGATGGAAACCGGTGCTAACCAACTTCCGTCAGCCGCTTTCGTTGAAACAACGATATCTTCATTGTCATTGCGGCTGCCACCAAATCGGGCGGTAAAAATAAGTTGGGAATCGTCTCCGGTAACTACCGGAAAATATTGCATGGGATATTGATTTACAATTTCGCTGAGCGGCTCTATCTTAAAATCAACAAGCATGCCTTCATTGGCAATTGAATAGGTTGCTTGTTCATTCCACAAAGTCACTTTGTCAATTCTTCGTTTATCTGCTTTCTCCAGTTGTAAAAACTGCTTACAAAAATTTTGAGTCTTAGCATAATTACCTTGCTTAAGATAAATGTCCGCTAATTCATAGAGGTAAGATTTTTTTCTGGCTCCCTCCGGAACAAGTGCAAGTCCTTGCTCAAAAGTTTCAGCGGCCTGTACCTGATTCTCCATGCCCTTGTATGTGATTGCCAGGCGGTAGTAGGCTTCTTCAAACTTTTTGTCTTTAGTGATAGCCTCCTTTAGAAGAGTTACGGCTTCATTGAATTGACCACGTACCCGATAGTTATCGGCTTGCACATAAAGCTCGATTGCTTTTTTATTTTTTGTGCTTAGTGGCTGGGCCTGAGAAAAATAACTAACCGAGCAAATAAGTATTAATCCAACTAGTTTCGGCATCATACAAGCAAGTTAATTCCCTTCCGGGGAAGTAAAAAGAGACTCACCCTAAAACGATAAAACCAAATCTGTGGTATGTGCTAAGGAACGTCTATGTACTTGTGCACCTGTAGCGAGATCTTCCATTGCGGATGGGCTTTTACATAGTTTATAATTAATGGAAGAACTTCTTTTTCTTTTGACCACTCAGGCTGTAAAAACAACTCGCAACCAGATTTTACCTGTCGGGCAAAATCCTCAGCCCAGGCAAAATCACTTCTATGGAAGATAACCACTTTAAGCTCATCTGCTTTTTCAGAAATGGACGGATGAGGTGGCTTAAATTTCTTAGGAGAAAAGCACACCCAGTCCCACTGACCTGTTAATGGATAAGCCCCGGATGTTTCGATATGCGTTTTTAATCCAACACTTTTTAGTTCATCCGTTAAGGCTGACAAATCATGCATGGTAGGCTCGCCTCCGGTAACCACGGTTATTTTACTTCCACTCGCCTTTGCTTTCTCTGCAATCTGCTTCACATCAGTTTTTGGATGTGCATTCACATCCCACGAATCCTTTACATCGCACCAGATACAACGCACTTCACATCCGCCCAAGCGAATAAAATAAGCAGCGCTTCCCTGGTAAAACCCTTCGCCCTGGATTGTATAAAAATCTTCCATCAACGGAAGTGAATTCAAAACTTCAGATTTCAAACTTAAAATTTTAAGGATTTCTTAATTCTGTAGCACGCAATGTGTTCAACAACAGAGAGGCGATTGTCATTGGACCTACCCCTCCGGGTACGGGTGTAATAAAAGAGGTTTTAGGTGCAACCTCTTTAAACTCAACATCACCCTTAAGAGCAAAGCCGTTCTTATATTGAGGTCCTTCTACCCGTGTGGTGCCCACATCGATTACCACAGCTCCTTCCTTCACCATATCTGCTTTAATGATACCGGGCTTACCAACAGCCACGACAAGTATATCGGCCTGACGCGTAAACATGGAAATATCTTTTGTGTACTTGTGGCAAATGGTAACCGTGGCTTTCCCTTCTTCCACCAACATCATACTTAAGGGTGCTCCCACCAAACGACTTGCTCCTACAACCACGCAGTTTTTTCCTTCCGTTGCAATGTTATAACGCTTCAATAATTCCATAATTCCCATTGGCGTGGCCGAAACATAACACGGTAATCCTATACATAATCGGCCAACGTTAATCGGATGAAAACCATCTACATCTTTTTTATAATTAATTGCTTCAATCATTTTTTGTTCCGAAATATGTTTCGGTAAAGGTAATTGAACAATGAATCCATCAACATCAGTATCTTCATTTAAGCGTTCCACTTCTTGCAGCAAACGTTTTTCTGTCACGTCTTCTTCTA
>DAOOCD010000074.1:0-14141 GCA_035408225.1 Cyclobacteriaceae bacterium
TGTTTTTAATTACTCAAAAGAATATTCGAATCAATTGGCAGCAGGTCTGGAGTGAGGTTTATCGGTACGATCATTACTTTGGTAACAGGGTTCAGTATTCAGGCAGAATATTGGATAGACTAAGTGGCACTCCTTTGCAAGACTCTTCACGCGTATTGGTGTATTTACAAAAAGCAATGATGGGATATGAGGCAACCATAGAGCAAGAAGGAAATTTTGAACTTCCTTTTCTGTTTGATTTCTGGAACGATGATGACATGTTTTATATGATTGAGGACAAGACAGGGCGTACACTGGATGCGATAGCTGAGTGGCATATGGATTCAACAGACTTGATTAGTTCGGCTATTCTGGTGGAGGAGGTTGAGTGGGAAAGCAATTATGCGGCATTTCAAGCCCGAAGCAAGTTGATTAATCAATCCTATGGGTTTTATGGTCAATCCTCTGGTGTTTCCGAATCAACTATTAAAGAAGATCCAAATTTAGGATTTGAAGATGAATTGTCGGGGGCAGATTTTACAGTGAAGATTGATGAGTATGTAGTATTTCCATCAATGGAAGAATTGATAAGAGAAATTATACCCAATCTGCAGTATCGTAAAATAAAAAGCCGTGAAATAGTGAGAGTGATGCTGCCCGATGTGGGCTTTGCAGCAGATGACCCTTTATACATAATAGATGGCATTATGACGCGAAACACGAAGTATTTTTTGACTCTAAAGCCAAGTGAGATTATTTCAATCAAGGTAGTGAAAGGGCCAAAGAAGTTAATCCAGATGGGCTCAATAGCGAAAAACGGAATCGTGTTAGTGCATACAAAAGGACTGAGGCATGAAAATTTACTTCGTGACAACACAACGTTGCCGGTGAAAGGACTTAATAAGCCAGCTCCATTTCATCTAACGAACCACCCAAAGTCCCCAAGAATTCCGGACTTTCGTACAACACTTTATTGGAACCCATTTGTAAGCTTGGATGCCAAGGGTGAGGCACAAATAAGGTTTCCAGCCTCTGATGATGTGGGCACTTTTTTGATTCAGGTCCAGGGGTTAACCTCTGACGGACGTCCATTTGAAAGGACCGATTCACTATCGGTAGTATTCAATAAGTATTGAATAAGTATTTTTTATTGGGTGTTATGCATTCGTTCATCCTTAAGTCAACCTCAAGTCTTTCAGTGATTGTTTTCTCAGGCTCAAAAAAAGACAGCCCGACTTTTATGCAGTCTGCCCGACAGGATTTAGAAAAACGATCGTAATATCCTCTTCCATAACCAATACGATGACCTTGTACATCGAAAACAAGTAAAGGAATAATCAGTAGGTCAATTTCTTTTGAATTTACATGCGAACCATAGTGTGGCTCCCAGATTTGCCATTCATTTTTTTTTAGCTGCGCATGGCTTTGGTACTCAATTGAATCCAATTCCTCATGATTAACACGCGGAATTGCAATTCGGATGCGTGAAAATTCTTTTTGAATCCGTTTGATGATTAGCCAGGTGTCCGGTTCGCGTTTAGCTTCGATCGGTAAATAGATATGCAAAACACTGACCTGAGTTAAATCCACTGTATTAAAAAATTGATCACAGAGTTGTTGTGATAATTGACTGTGTTCAATGGGGCTTAACGCTTTGCGTTTAGCAAGGTAAATCCTTCGTAACTCGTCCTTCTTCATGCCTGCTTTAATAAAACAAAAGATTAAACCTAAAATCGAAGGGATCAAAGGAGTCTAGCAAGCTTTGAATAAACTGAGGATCTTTCTGATAGAAGTTCAAAAAATTATCTACGCGTTCTTGTGGGCTCCCTTTTGGAAAGAGTTCATCCTTGACGGATTCCAGTTGTTGAATTTTATCGGAGTGTAAACGCTTTTCTGCGCGCAACATTTTTTGTTCAATTTTCTCAAGCCCATTAAGGGTGCGTTTCGCTTGTGCCTCAATAAACTTAACGAGCGTGCTATCTATCTTGCCAGCCTGATTGCGAATATCAGTAAATTTTTCTGCTACGGATTGCATTTCCTTACCTAAGGATAGATTATGTACCGAGTTTTTCACTATCCATTGATTAAACAGAAAGTTCTTTTCTTCGAATAAGTGCTGATATTCCAGTCCTGTTTTTTCAAACTTACGAGAGACAGGTTGATCAATTATCATCGCAAAGTTTCTAGGCATCAAGATTGGAAAGGGGACCTTGAAACGATCAAAGACGGTTTTTAGTTGTAGCCAATATACTATTTCAGCAGGACCACCAGCATAAGCCAGATTAGGTAAAATCACCTCCTGATACAACGGACGTAAAATTACATTGGGGCTAAATTTCTCAGGCTCCTCCTGAATCATTTTTTCAATTTCGTTTTTCGAAAATCGAAGCGATGTATCTACCACTTGAAACGTGTCTTCCTTCCCTTCAAGCCGGCTGCGCAGATTTTTATCCAGGTAAAAGAAATTGATGTCACGGGCAAACACTTGCGGATGATAGCCGAGTGATTCCAGTTTATTGTTTTGTTCTTCTACCAGTTTTTTTGGAGTATGATCAAAAATATCTGTACGAATGACTTCTTGAAAAAGAGTTTTCAGCTTATGATCATCAGCGTCAATTACAACTAATCCTTCTTTGGCAAATAATTCATTAACATAGTACCTGACGGCTTCACTTAGGGTGCGATTTTTTTGGTAGGCCTTTTTGAAGAGACTAATGTCTCCTGGGATTGTCTCAAAAAGGTTCTCTATTGACTTAGTATCGAATCTTCCTACCGCTCCGGTTTGATCTGTTTCCCAGGTATATTTTTTCCCGTATAGCCGAAAATATTTTATTTCATCATAGTCGTGATCTTCAGATGCCATCCAGTAAACTGGAACAAAATGATAGTGCGGATACTGCTTCTTTAGTTCTTTACACGCATTGATTACCGTTACTATCTTGTAGATGAAATACAGGGGCCCAGTAAATATATTAAGTTGATGACCGGTCGTAATGGTGAATGTATTTTCCTCGCGAAGGGCAACAATATTTTTTTTAACAAGATCTGTGGTATCTAATCCCGCATATTGTTTATCTAGCACATCAACTAAAATCTTTCTGTTTGAAAGTGCGTAGGTACTGGATTTTTCCTGAATCTGAGCTTCAAAATTTTTGACTTCCGGAAATCTGGAATAAAATGGTTTTAATGAATCTTTTTGGTGAATGTAATCAATGAAGAATGATGAAAAGGAACGGGTTTCGGAAAACGCAAGTTTCTGTAGACGCATACTAACAACAGGTGGGATTTAGAAAAAGCATAACCGAATAACGACTAATTTATGATAAAGTTTGAGGATTTATACAAATGGATAATCCTGTTAAAATTTTGTTAAAATCTTTTACTTAATAGGTTCCGCTATTAAATCAAACTCACTCGCTGCAGTTACTTTAGTCATAACAAAGTCACCTACGCGCAGGTAATTCTTTGTGGCATCCAGAATTACTTCATTATCTACTTCAGGAGAATCGAATTCTGTACGGCCATAAAAGCTACCGCCTTCTTTACGATCGATCAGCACTTTGAAAGTCTTTCCGATCTTTTGTTGATTAAGTTCTAACGAAATCCTTTGTTGTAATTCCATTAAGCGATCCACACGTTCCTGCTTAACTTCTTCTGGCACGCTATCGCTTAGTGTAAATGAATGCGTATTATCCTCATGGGAATATGGAAATACACCCAGCCGATCGAAACGGGAAGTCTCTACAAATTTCATCATCTCCTCAAACTCGGCTTCCGTTTCGCCCGGGTGCCCGGCAATCAGTGTCGTGCGAATAGCAATACCGGGTACTTTCGTGCGGATAGTTGCGAGTAGTTCTTCCGTTTTTTCACGCGTGATGCCACGTCTCATTACCTTAAGCAATTCTGTTGAGCCATGTTGCAGCGGAATGTCCAGGTAGTTGCAAATGTTGGGTCGCTCAGCCATCACATCCAATACATCTAATGGAAAGCCAGCAGGAAAGGCATAGTGCAGGCGAATCCACTCAATACCCTCAACATCCGATAGTCGCTGCATCAATTCAGCCAGGTTTCTTTTCTTATAAAGATCCAGACCGTAATAGGTTGAATCTTGTGCGATCAGCAATAGTTCTTTGGTTCCTTTTTTTGCCAGGTTCTTTGCTTCTAAAACCAATTCTTCAATGGGTTTTGAAACATGCTTTCCTCTCATTATAGGAATTGCACAGAATGAGCAAGGCCGATCGCAACCTTCTGAAATTTTTAAATAAGCAAAATGACTTGGGTTGGTAAGAATGCGTTCCCCGACCAATTCATGTTTGTAGTTGGCATTCAGTTGTTTCAACAAGCGTGATAGATCGCGTGTACCAAACCACGCATCTACATCCGGAATCTCTTTTTCAAGATCATCCTTATAGCGTTCGGACAAACAGCCCGTTACATATACCTTTTCAACAATACCTTCTTCTTTGGCATCCACATAGCGCAAAATAGTATCAATGGACTCCTGCTTGGCATTATCAATAAAACCACACGTATTGATTACAACTACATTGGCATCATCCTTTTTAGACTCATGAGTTGTGTCAATGCCATTACCCCTGAGTTGGGTTAATAACACCTCGGAGTCCACCAGGTTTTTGGAACAACCCAATGTAACAATGTTCACTTTGGTCTTTTTGGTGCCTTTTGTTTTCACGAACTTGAATTTCGGTGCGAATTTACGAAAAATACCTCCCGGTAAATTCTGCCCCCCATGGGCATGGACTATATTTGCACGATCAACTGCAAGCCCTTGAAATTCGTTCGATTCGTTAGCTTATTTTTAATTACTGTGGGTTGCCTCAACGAACCGGATTGCCTTATTACCAGTACCAATCTGACAAAGATATCCTTTGTAAACGGTAAGAACGTTCGCGAGATTAAATTCGATGAGATTCGGGTTTCCGGCCTTGATAAGATTTACTATGAGGATGCAAAGGTGAGTTCTGTGCAACTCCCTTTAAATCCTGAGATGACTGAAATCACATTTACATTTACTTTTGAGGGTCGGGTTGAAACGCTCCATCTCAGGTACACTACAACTGTGCAGATTATTTCGGACAAATGCGGAGCCTTTACAAACTATAGTGATCTTGAAATAATCGAAAGTTCATTTACAGATACTCAGGTAGTCGCTAATCAATTATCCACCAATGCAACAGTCAATATTCAACTATCTGTTGATTAGCTTAGTGATGACTGGTCTATTCAGTCAGATTCAGGCACAGGACAATCCACCCGACTCTACACGTGGAATTCAAAAACCTACCGGCATTCGTTTAGGTACAGACTTAATCATTCTTGGACAGACTTTTGGTAAAAGCTCACGAAGCGGTTGGGAACTAGATGCCGATGTAGATCTTGGAAGATATTACCCCACGTTCGAATATGGAAGATGGACACGGGATCTTCCTATTACCAATGGAAACTACACCAATGATGGGCGTTATATCCGGTTGGGTGCAGATATTAATTTCTTACTAAAAGATCCCGACAAGAATATGTTCTTTTTAGGCTTTCGATATGCCCGGGCGATTTTTGACGAGAAAGTCATTTACGATTATAGCGCTGTGGATTTTGGGAACTTTCAAAAGGAAGCAACTAATAACGGAGCCAGAGCCGGTTGGATAGAACTCACCACGGGCTTGCGGGTCAAAATCTGGAAGCAGTTTTGGATGGGGTATACAGCCCGATTGAAGTTTTTGCCCATAGTAACTAATAACTCAGGATTTGAATCCTATGAAATACCAGGGTATGGACTGACTTACAAAAGTTCCTATTGGGGATTTAACTACCAGGTTTTCTGGCGAATACCGATCCGTAAAACGGATTAGGATTTTCTCTGTTGAAAAAGAGAATCAACAAACTCTGTTTTGTTGAACACCTGAAGGTCATCTACTTTTTCGCCAACACCAATATAGCGCACGGGTATTTTAAATTCATCGGAGATCCCTATCACCACACCTCCCTTGGCCGTGCCATCTAGTTTTGTAATTGTGAGGCAGCTTACTTCAGTGGCTTTGGTAAACTCCCGGGCCTGTATAACAGCATTTTGTCCTGTACTTCCATCCAGTACCAGCATCACATCGTGTGGAGCTTCTGGGATTACTTTTTGAATCACACGTTTGATTTTTGTCAGTTCGGCCATCAGGTTCACTTTCGTATGCAATCGACCTGCCGTATCAATAATAACGATATCGGCTCCGGTATCTACACCATGTTTCACGGCATCGTAAGCAACAGCCGATGGGTCCGTATTCATGCCTCTTGAGATAACAGGTACTCCTACGCGTTCGCCCCATAGCTTCAACTGATCCACGGCAGCTGCACGAAATGTATCCGCTGCCCCAAGCACTACCGATTTTCCTTTCCTTTTAAACTGGGCCGAGAGCTTTCCAATGGTGGTGGTTTTACCAACCCCATTAACGCCTACAACCATTAACACATAAGGCCTTACTCCGGCAGGAACATCAAAATCACTCAGGTCTTGTGAATTATTTTCCGTCAGGAGATTTGCTATTTCTTCCTTTAAAATTTTATCAAGTTCAGAAGTGCCCAGGTATTTATCGCGCGCCACGCGGGCCTGAATACGCTCGATGATCTTGATGGTTGTTTGAATGCCTACATCCGAAGAGACCAGAATCTCTTCAAGGTTGTCAAGCACCTCATCATCTACTGTAGATTTTCCGGCAATGGCTTTGCCCAGTTTACTGAAAAAACTTTCCTTGGTCTTTTGCAGGCCCTGATCAAGACTTTCCTTTTTTTCTTTAGGAAACAAACCTGAGAAGAATGACATAATAGTAACAGGTAAAAAATCAGGTTAAGATAGTAACTAAAACAAAAAAGTCCCGCTGAGGGGACTTTCTAATCGTATGGTTTCTATATCCAATTACTTCTTGGCAAGAGTTTCTTTAACCAGGTCAGCTACTACAATCTCTTCTTTGAAGATGTAGGCACCCGTTTTTTCAGATTTTACGGCACGGATTACTTTGGCGTAATTCTTACCATCAGTTTTCTTTAGCGATGCAACAACTTTCTTTGCCATGATTACTTAATTTCTTTGTGAAGAGTATATTTTTTCAAAATCGGATTATACTTCTTAAGCTCGATACGCTCTGTTGTATTCTTCCGGTTTTTTGTGGTAATGTGGCGGCTCATGCCGGGCATGCCACTGGCTTTTTGCTCAGTGCATTCTAAAATTACCTGTATTCTGTTTCCTTTCTTTGCCATGGTAGCAGATTATAAATTCAAAGTTAAATGGAAAGGGTTCCTTTAGCACGGGCGTCTTTCAATACAGCCGTGATCCCTTTCAAATTGATAGTCTTTATTGCTTTTGTAGATAACTTAAGGGTTATCCACTTGTCTTCCTCAGGAATGAAAAAACGTTTAGTCTGAAGATTCGGATAGAATCTACGCTTCGTCTTATTATTAGCGTGAGAAACATTATTGCCTACCTGAGGTCTTTTTCCAGTGATTTGACAAACTCTTGCCATAAAACGTATTTGATTTAGCCCCTTCTTAAAAAGGGACTGCAAATATCGGGAAATGCCGCCTAATAAACCAAGCTCGGAATAAAATATTGGCCGATGAGGCCAAAAATGCCATATAGAGGCTGTCAGAGCCTTAATAGGCGCGTAAAAAACCTCATAATTAACTTTAAATCAGATATTTTTCGGCTATGAGAAAAACCCTGATTGGCATTTTCTGGCTTCTGGCTATTGCAGCCCTGGGCCAAAATAGAAGTATTGATAGTCTCAAAATCGTATTAAAAAATGAACCATCTGAAAGGACAAAGATTAAGAGCCTGCTTGAACTATGCTGGGAATACCGGTTTATCAATGCCGATACTGCCCGAACATATGGCCTCAGGGCATTATCTCTGTCTCAAAAATATAGTTTACCGGACTTTGAAGTGGAGGCCCTGCACAATATTGGTGTTACGCATGAGGCCCAGGGAAATTATACTCAGGCTCTCGACTTTGAATTGCGCGCCCTTGATTTGCGAAAGAATTTGGGGGATGATTCAAAAACGGCTAACACGCTGAATAATATTGGAATCATTTATGATGAGCAAGGAAATTTTAAGAAGGCGTTGGAATATTACCTGGATGCCCGCAAGATTTACGAACGATTAAAGGATGATTCGAAAATTGCCATGGTGATTGTGAATATGGCAATCGTCTTGAAAAGTCAGGGGGAGTATCAGAAAGTGATCACCAACTATCAGGAAGCACTGGCAATCTACCAGAGGCTCAACAACAAATTTGGAATAGCCGTGTGCCATGCCAACCTTGGGTCTGTCTATTATTATCTACCCAACTATGACAGCGCTCTTCAATACTCACTGATAGCCACGCGTGAATTTGAGGAGCAAAATATTAAACAGTTTTTGCCAACGACTTTATGTAATGCAGGCATGGCCTACGACAAACTAGGTGACAGAGACAAGGCCAAAGCGTACCTCCTTCAAGCCCTAAAACTCAACCAGGAGTATGACAATAAAAAGGAGTTGGCCTTTGTTATGATTTACCTCAGTAGCATTTATAAAGAGGAAGGTCAGGTGGCGCTTGCCGAGAAATCTGCCTCAGAGGCACTGGCACTGGCTCAAAAAATAAATGCGCTTAAAGAGGTAATGGACGCTCGTCTTGTGTTGGCTGAAATCAAAGCAGCTCAGAAGAATTTTGCGTCTGCGTATGAGGAGTACCGGCAATTTGTAATCATTAAGGATACGCTCTATCAAAAAGAGAAGTCCAAACAAATGGCTGAATTGCAAACCCAATATGAAACTGTGAAAAAAGAGAATGAGATTTTGATGTTAAAGCAAGAGAATGAAATAAAAGACTCCCGGATCAATCAAAGTATGCTGGCTATTTTTTTATTGATAGCCATTTTGGGGGTTATTCTTGCACTTGGATATCTCTGGAAGAATCGCCTGAAGCTAAAGCAACAAGCTGAACTTCAATCAACCCGTGCCACCTTGCGCGAGGGCCAATTGAAAGCAGTAATTGCCTCGCAAGAGGAGGAAAGAAAGCGGTTTGCTGCCGATTTGCATGATGGGTTTGGTCAAATGATTTCTGCCTTACGACTTAGTCTTTCACGCGAGACATTGGATCAATTCACCATCGACCATGCATTGGAAGTACTGAATGAAATGAATACGGAGATCAGGAATATTGCGTTTAACCTGATGCCACAGGTTTTGATGAAAAGCGGACTGCAAGAGGCATTAAAAGAATTTGCTGCCCGGATCAATCGATCGGGTTCTGTTACTGTGTCAGTTCAAACGTATGATCTTGATAGAGAGATGTCGGCCGATCAACGGATTGCTTTGTATCGGATCTGCCAGGAGTGGGTCAACAACGTAATCAAGTATAGTGGTGGCAATCAAATTTCTGTACAACTTGTACAACACCCACTGGAATTGGTACTAACAATTGAAGATGATGGCAATGGATTTGATATCAGCAACCTCACAGAAAGCCAGGGCAATGGATGGAAGAATATCAATTCGAGGCTGCATATGATCAAGGGAAGTATTGAAATCGATACACAACCTGGAAGAAAAGGCACTACGGTGGTTGTAAATGTACCATCTGCTATGGCTTTGGCAGCCTGAATCCGTACTGGTACGGATAGAAAATACCGGATAGACGGTATTTCCCTGACTCAACCTGGGAGTGTACTTTTCTATAATGAAAGTTTCAGAGGCGTACACGTATAGAAATAGTCTTTCAGAAAAGCCAATCACTGTAATCCTCTCGGATTATGCGTTAACTATTCAATCGGAGGGACATGAGAAAGTTATTCCTTATGCAAATATCATTTCTGTTAGGTTGTGCAAGTCAAAAAGTAAATATGAAGCCATCCTTACACCCGATGGCCATGATCCCATAATTGTAACGAATTACTATTATTTGAGCAATCGCGAGCGCGAAGACCGGTCAAGGCACTATGCTACATTTGTCAGAGTTCTGCATTTTCACCTTAAGGATAAAAGTACGGCCGAATATATATGCGGTAATAATTTGAGTAACCTCCTTATTTGGGCTTGTATATCAGTAGTAGTTGCATTCCTTGTTTCCTTTACACTTGATTTTTTACAAGCAAGTCCAATAAATTCAAACCTGTTGGCAGTGGCACTTTCCCTCCTGTTCATCACCTTTCTTGTTTCAGTAAATTGGGGCCACTTTCCTAACATCTACAAACCGGAAAATATTCCAATGCAATTTCTTCCGTAGGAACTCAACTTATTGAATTGTAACGATTACTTTTAGCAGACATGACCACGGATGCTCCTATAAAATTATTTTTGGTTGACGATCACCACATCGTTTTGGATGGGTTGCGTTCTATGTTTGATCAGGATACCCGTTTCACAATTCTGGGTTATGCCAGTAGTGCCGAAGAAGCTTTAAAAAAGTTAGAGACACAAACACCTGACATTCTGATTACTGACTATCGACTACCTGGAGTCAGCGGACTTGAGTTATCCATTCTGGTAAAGGAAAAGTACCCTTCAGCTAAGCGGGTGATTTTAAGTATGCACGATGAAAACCTGCTTGTGAAACAAATTCTTAAGGAAGGTGTAGATGGGTACCTGCTTAAAAGCATTCAGCAGACTGAATTAAAAAATGCACTGCAACAAATTTCAAAAGGAGTGCCTTATGTGAGTCCGGAAATTACTCGCTTAATTTTAAGTGACATGCTTCATGAGCGACCGGAAGAACTATTAACAGAACGTGAGCGTGAGATTTTGAATCTGATAGCAAAGGAGAATAGCAATAAACAGATTGCTGAAAAACTATTTATCAGCGAACGCACAGTTGAAACTCATCGTAAGAATATATTCCGGAAGACAAACACCACTTCGTTGGTGGGCTTGATCAAATATGCCTTTGCCAATAATCTGATTCATTAAAGACGTTCAAAAATTCTTCTATATAATTCAAGAGGTTCCAATCCTGTAAAGTCTGCAATTACCAGATCAGTATGAGCCAATTCTTCGTGGCTATGGGTAGTGGTTATTCCTACTACTTTGGCTCCGGCCCGTTGGGCTGACTCAACACCCGAAAGAGAATCTTCAAAAACAATGCATTGTTGTGGGGGAAACCCCAAACGGTCGGCTACTTTTAAATAAATTTCCGGATTCGGTTTGCCATGCTCAACATCCGATTGATCGAGAATTGTAGTAAAATACTTTCTTAAGTGAGTTTGCTCTAAAACAAAGTCAACATTACTTCGTGGCGCTGAAGTGCCAATCGCTTTAGGGATACTTCTATCTTCCAGTTCTTTTAAAAAACTATCTAAGCCGGAGAGTGGTTTAATAACATCTTTATAGTGGGCACGAAACATAGCTTCTTTTTCTTCACCAAGTTCCAGAATTTTTTCTTTAGGAAGTGGCCCAAATATGTTCCGGATCCATTCGTTGTTGGTGCGGCCATAGATTTTACTAATCAGATCCTCCTCGTTTAAACGGTAGCCGTATTTTTCACAAAATTGTTTTAAGGAAATTTTGTGATAAGGGTTAGTATCCACTATGACTCCATCCATATCAAAAATCACTGCAAAAGAATTCATAGTAGAAAGGAAGAAGTTAATTGATTAATAAATGACAAAACGCTTTGCAAGGGATTTACCATTGTACGTAAAACGGGCAAGATAGATTCCGGCAGGTAATCCCGAAAAGATCAGCGGATATTCCTGGTTGGCTGGAATAAAATAGGATTGAGTTAGTCGTTGACCAATGGATGTGAAAAACTGAACTGTCATGTTGCGGTCTGTTTTAATTTTCATGGTTTCAGTTTCTTTTACAGGATTTGGAAACAGGTCAACCACCGGCTCTTCGGGCAGAATTTTGCTTTCTTCATTCTTCAGAACATGAATTCCCCCCAATGTATTGCCAATAACCACGGAAGGCTTGTCACTATTGAAAAGATTAACTACAGTAGGCCAGCTTCGCCCTCCTAAATTTTTAGGGTAATATGCCTCTGCTAAAGAGTTATAAACTATGTCTGTTACACCGGTAATATTCGGATTCTGAGCCCGAAAGTCCCCGTAAATGGTAAGTTCACCTCGTTGATTTCCAAGAATCAAATCGCCACGGCCATCGGCATCTAGGTCTCCGGCTGCCAGCGTTGGACTTTGTCGGTCAGTACTTGTTCCTAAACCCAAAAAGCTACCCGTTTCCAGTGTATAATTGAATTGCCCTGCCGGTCCCGTGTTTCTCCAATATTGTATGGCTCCGGTGGTTTTGCCTAAAAGAATATCGTTAAGACCATCCTGATTCACATCAACTACTAGCGCATTTTCTGATTGCCCGATTTGAAAGTCTGTGCTTTGAAGAGATTGTCCTGAAAAGTCTAACCCATTGGTTGATCGGTTAGGTACAAATAACAATGTAGTGCTGCCAGTTTGCTGACTGGTACCGGTAAAGGTAAAGTCGAGAGTGGCATCTCCGTTCAAATCGGCAAATTGTATTTTTACATTATAGTAATTAGCAAATGAAAGATTAATAAAATCAGTTGTTATCAATTTGAATTTGGCTTCATCAGCAGTTCCAATATTTTCATAGAAGTAAACGGAACTTGAAAAATCTGGACCCGCATAGGTGCTGATGTAAAGATCCTGGTCGCCATCACCATCCGAGTCTATGAAAGCAGGCACAGCGTAATCCCCCACATCAATCATTTCTTCTTGCAGAAAGTTGGTTTTTTGAAAAGTAAAATCAGGTAATTGGCTGGTCCCAGTATTTTTATAGAACCACATGGATTGCTGAAAGTTGGTATTCAAAAATGTTCGGGCATAAATATTGGGCGAAGCAATCAGGTCGACCTTGCCATCAAAATCCAGGTCTTCAAGATAAGGTGCCGGAAAAATCAAAAAATTAATGGGAGAAGAAGATGGAAACGTGACAGCACTGTTCATTAAAGCATCTTGCGCTGTGCCATTGTTTTCAAGCAGGTAAACCCGAGCGCAAGACTCTTCCGAGAACAGTAATTCGCGATCACCATCATTGTCCAGATCAATTGTCAGTAATGCTTTGCCTCCTGCGTGTTCGGAACGTCCACCCGGCAAGGAAGCACAGGTTTGACCGAAAGCAAATTTTCCACATTGACATTCTTCGAAGTTGCCATAATTTTGAGTGACACGTTCTAATTGCAAAGAGTCGCACGTGCCTGTTCGTTCTATACTCAGGTTTTTATGCCATTCAATAGTTCCGATTCCTACAAATCGCACATTTAATATATCAAGATCGCCATCACCATCTACATCATCAATGGCTGGAATGTCCGATTCGTTCACTTTAAGATTAACATTGCCTGTAAACCCTTTGGTGAGTAGGGGAAAACCGGGGTTGAAGAGTCGCCATTTAAGTTTTTCTCCAGGCTTGGTGACGTTGACATGGACAATAATTCCGAATGGATCGCTGGTAAAGATATCTTTCTTGCCATCGCAATTGTAGTCGCGAAGCAAGAGCCATTGTGTTACACCGGCAGGAAATAATTCTTCATAGTCGGGAGTATAAACATATTGATTTGACTGATTGAGATAAGTCAGAATTTTATCGGCAGTTCGATCAAAAAGCACGAGGTCCTGCTGATTGTCACCATTCAGGTCCATGGTATTTACCTGAACTGAGTTGAGACCACCTGCCCAGGGAAGCGTTAGCGTTTTTCCATTAGCTTCAACAGGAATACTTTGGTCTAGTGTATAGGTAAACTGAGCCTTCGCACTTAGGGTAAGAGCCAAAAACAATAAAAGCTGCGCAATCCTCATTTAAAAATATTCACATTCTATAACGATGACCCACAGCCACCTGTTATCTTGCCTGCAAGATACTTTACCAGCCTGATATACGATGCAAACCGAGAAGCTATATGAGAAATTCCTCGAAACGGGAAAAATTTCTACCGATACCCGCCAGATTGCAGAAGGGTCAATTTTTTTCGCTTTGCGTGGCGATAAATTCAATGCCAATGAGTTTGCTCAACAAGCATTGGAGAAGGGTGCCAGGTATGCAGTAATTGATGATTCCGCGTATGCTAAAGACCCACGATGTATTTTGGTTGATGATAGTTTAAAAGCCCTGCAGGAGTTAGCTAAGTATCATCGTGCAAAGTACATCG
>DAOOCD010000075.1:0-9948 GCA_035408225.1 Cyclobacteriaceae bacterium
CCTGCGTCTGCAGATCAGAAATCAATCATGTTGAGACCGTATGAGGCAGTGATTTATAAATTCTAACTGGAAATAGTATGGTCTCTTTGCTCCTGGAATCTCACTTCGGACTCCGCTAGCAGTTATCTATACTGATGTAATTATGGAAAGGTAAATAGGCAATCCAATCGTTATATTAATTGGAAATGTTATTGCCAATGCCATCGGCAAATAAATTCCCGGATTTGCTTTTGGGACGGCTATTTTCATTGCGGCTGGTACTGCGATGTAGGAAGCGCTGGCGGCAAGTACTGCAAAGATAAAGCGGTTCCCAATCTCGGATGTTACAAATCCACTCAACAAGGCAACGGCACATCCGTTCAATAATGGAATAAGAATCGCGAATGTTGTTGTTAAGCGGCCGCTCTTAAGAAAATCATTCAATTTTTTTCCACTTTCAATACCCATGTCAAGTAGAAAGATTGCTAAGAATCCTTTGAATAAATCTGTGGTAAAAGGCTTAATTCCTAATGCCTGTTGCTCACTGGCTAGAAATCCAATAACAAGACTTCCTAATATTAAGAGCACACTTCCGTTTGTGAACGAGTGCTTAAAAATACTTCTTATTCTGGGTGCGTTCGCATTTTTCTCGCTGTATAAACGAATAAGAATAACTCCAATAACGATGGCGGGTGCTTCCATCAAGGCCATTACTGCCACCATATGTCCATTAAAAGTTAGGTTTTGAATTTCCAGGAAAGCGGTAGCGGTTACAAACGTCACGGCACTCACCGAGCCATAGGCTGCTGCGATTGCTCCCGAATCTTCAATAGAAAGTTTTCGTTTCAATATAAAAAAAGCATACAGTGGGATAGTGCAGGCTACTAAAATTCCAAAAAAAACGGACCAAAGGATTTCAATGGTAAATTGGCTATGTGCCAGTTCCTGGCCGCCCTTAAATCCAATAGAAAATAGTAAATAAAGCGAAATAAATTTTGATGAATTGGGTGGGATTTCAAGGTCACTTTTTAGACGGACTGCCAATACACCAAGAACAAAAAACAATAGTGCTGGATTAGTAAGGTTGTCAATCAACAGGGAATAATCCATAGGTAGATTTTTATATCATGCAATAAGCGTTTTACTTAATGAGTTTAATTTCAATGGGACAATAGACATCTACCATTTGTCCCTTTTTCTCCGCAGCAGCCAATACCTTTTTTAAGGCCGTGCCTGTTCTTATTAATTTCTTAATACGTTTCTCAGATAGTGAAGTATCACCACCAAATCTTTCTGTAATTGAGTGTATCTGAAGATTATGAAAGTTGATTTTATTGTTGATGATCTCCAGCAGAATTTTACTTGCATCACCTGCGGAAAATGTGCCATCAATTAAGGTGTAATCAGGTTTTTTTTTCATATGGTGGATTAGTTTTATTGTCCTTGACCCAATGAATAAGCTGCCTTGCCATTGAAGGAATACAGGTTTTCAGTTTTGATCGTGTCGATTTGATGATTATTAGCCAGAGTAAGTAGTTGTATGATATTGAGTTTAGTGATCGTATTGCCTTCTCTTGGTTTAAACCGACAACGCCAGTGATCGGTACAGAATGTTTCACTAAAGCCGTCCGGCCAAACCTTAATTCCACGGTTTGTAATCATGGATAGAGAAAGAGCTGTATTATTTAATTGCTGAATCTTGTTAGCCAATTCGTCAGGATCGGTTCCATTCCAATGAACAAATACATCGACACCTACTAATTCTTTTGCCGCTGATGGCTTTCTCTTATACTTAGGTAAACGGAGAGAACTATTTTTTGAGAAGGAGACTGGTTTTAACGTGGATGGCTTCTTTCCAAGGTTTGCAATTACCGCTTGAGCAAATTCTTTTGTTCCCACTTTTTTAGTGCTGACTCCTTCTTTAAAAATATCATAGGTATGTACGCCTTCTTCTATGGTTCTTAACCATGCATTTTGAACTTTTTCGGCAACTTCAGTCTGTCCAATGTGTGTAAGCATCATAATGGCTCCTTGCAATAGTCCTGATGGATTAGCGAGGTTTTGCCCGGCTCTTCTAGGAGCTGAGCCATGAATAGCTTCAAACATGGCACATTCTTCACCAATATTGGCCGAACCTGCCAGACCCACAGAGCCTGCAATTTGTGCGGCTACGTCCGAGAGCACATCACCATATAGGTTAGGCATAACAATTACGTCAAAAGCTTCAGGAGTATCAGCCATTTTAGCTGCCCCGATATCAATGATCCAATGTTCGTTTTCGATTTCGGGATATTCTTTGGCGATCTCATCGAACACCTGATGGAATAGTCCATCCGTTTGTTTCATGATGTTGTCTTTTGTAAAGCAGGTTACTTTTTTACGACCATATTGCCTGGCATATTCAAATGCATAGCGTACAATTTTCTCACATCCTGGTCGGCTAATCAACTTAAGGCACTGAACAACTTCGTCCGTTTGTTGATGTTCTATACCTGCATAGAGATCTTCTTCGTTTTCTCGTACGATTACCAGATCCATCTGTGGATGTTTTGTTTTTACAAAAGGGTGTAAGCTAACACAGGGGCGTACATTGGAATAAAGCCCTAGAAATTTTCGGGTAGTAACATTTAAGCTTTTATATCCACCGCCTTGTGGCGTTGTGATGGGCGCTTTTAGAAAAATTTTATTTCTCCGGATTATATCCCACGATTCTTTGGCAATACCGGCTGTATTGCCCGCCAGGTATACTTTTTCACCAACTTCAATTTCTTCTATTTCGATCTTTGCTCCGGCCGCCATAATAATTTCAAGGGTTGCGTCCATAATTTCTGGCCCTATTCCATCGCCTTTGGCTACGGTTATTTTAGTCATATCGGTTGTTGTATTTTTTTGTGGCGCAAAAATGACAAATGTCTTCTATATATTATTATATATATTTGTGATGATATACATAAATAATATTTATGAATTACACCCTTCATCAGCTGCAGGTATTTTTAAAGGTTACCCAGCTCCAGAGTATTACCAGGGCAGCGGAGGAGCTTCACCTTTCCCAACCTGCCGTTTCTATACAGCTTAAAAATTTTCAAGACCAGTTTGAGATTCCGTTAACTGAGGTAGTAGGAAGGAAACTATTCGTTACTGATTTTGGAAAGGAGATAGCGGAGTCTGCTGAAAATATTCTGAACCAAGTGTATGCCATAAATTATAAAACGGTTGCCTATAAAGGCCAACTCACGGGGCGTTTAAAAATCTCAGCGGTTTCTACAGGAAAGTATGTGATGCCTTATTTTCTATCGGATTTTTTAAAGCAACATGTCGGGATTGAACTAATACTAGATGTAACTAACAAGTTGAATGTAATCAGAAGTTTAGAAAAGAATGAAGTTGATTTTGCCCTCGTTTCCGTCTTGCCAGATCATCTGCAGTTTGATAAAGTTGACCTGATACAAAATAAATTATACCTGGTTGCTAATAGAGATTTTAAGTTCGCAAGTAAGGTCCATGATAAAAGTATTTTTGAGACTTTGCCATTAATTTATCGGGAACCTGGTTCAGGAACCCGATATGTGATGGAAAAATTTATAGAACGAAATAATTTGCCAGTTCAAAAAAAGATGGAACTCACCAGCAACGAGGCAGTTAAGCAAGCAGTAATTGCAGGAATGGGTTGTTCGATTATGCCGTTGATTGGAATAAAAAACGAGTTAAGTAATGGCGATTTGCAGATTATTAATGTGAAGGGATTTCCCATTAAATCGATATGGAATTTAATCTGGTTGAAAGGAAAAAGCTTTTCGCCAGTTGCAAATTCCTTTTTAACTTACCTTAAATTAGAGAAAAGTAAAATTATCAAGAATAGGTTTGAATGGTATGAGCAATATTAAACTGTACTTTCATGATCGTATACGGTATCAAAAATTGTAACACGGTAAAGTCGGCTGTAGAGTGGTTGACGAAAAATAAAATTGAGTTTGAGTTTCATGATTACAAGAAGTCTGGCATCACGGCAAGTAAGCTGAGTGACTGGAGTAGGCAGGTAGAGTGGGAGAGCCTGGTAAACAAACGCGGCACCACCTGGCGCCAATTGGATGAAGCATCTCAGAAAAAGGTAACGAACGAAAAGTCCGCCATTGCGCTCATGAAGGAAAAGACGAGTGTAATCAAACGTCCGTTAATTGAGAAAAATGGTAAAGTTGTTTTACTCGGCTTTGATGAGGATGAGTATAAAAAGAAATTGTAGTGGGCTTATTCTCATTTCTTAAATCTGATAAATCAACCTACACCGATAAAGTGTGGCGAACCAGACCTATGGCGTGGCGGGGGATGATCACAGAAGCCCTTAAGGCATTAACTCATAATGAAATTGCTATTGTCTTCACTTTCTTTGATAAGACTCAACAAGATCTTGTGGATTTCCTTAAACAATCCAATGCACCTTATTTTCAAATCACCTCTGAATTAACAGGAGAAGCAGCCAGGCAGGAGAAGGTTGTTTTTCTTTGTGATGCGGAGTTGGTTCAATCTCCTTCTTTATTAGGTCTACTTTCTATTTGGTCCAGTAAAACTAAAGTGACTTACTTATTTGCCGGACATTACCCCTTGCCAGCAAAAGAAAAGCCGGTCGTCCAAAAACTGACCACAGCATTTCCAAAATCTGATTTGGTATTTTGCTCTTCATTAGACGATCCATCGTTTTCTATTTTTGGTTCAGACCGCATGGTAGACCTGCTCGACAAATTGGGAATGAAGGAAGATGAAGCTATCGAACATGCCTTGGTGACCAAAGCCATGCAAAATGCGCGTGAGAAAGTTGAGAGTAGTGTGCAAAATGAAATTACAGCTAGCTCAGAAGATGATTGGTTTGCTAAAAATGTAAAGAATAAATAGAGTTGCATTTGCAGTAAGTTTGTGAGGTGTGATGCGAGCAATCCTAAAGAAATACCGGTATTATTTGTTTTTTACCTTCGCGTTGTTGGTGCTTTACTATTTCTCTTTGCCCGGCTTCTTGTTCAATGAGCCCTATTCAACCGTATTAGAAGACCGCGAGGGCAAATTGCTGGGGGCAGCTATTGCTGATGATGGCCAATGGCGGTTCCCGGAAGGAAGCCCGGTACCCCAAAAATTTAAAGAGGCTCTTATACTTTTTGAAGACAAACGTTTTTACAACCACCCCGGGGTAGATATTCTTTCGATGTCGCGCGCAATTCGTCAGAACCTGAAAGCAGGAGAAATTGTAAGTGGCGGCAGTACGCTTTCCATGCAGGTAATTCGGTTGGCGCGCAGAAATAAGTCGCGAACATTTTTTGAAAAGTCAATCGAGGCAGTCTTGGCTACCCGGCTCGAACTTCGTTCCTCAAAAGAAGAAATACTTTCACTCTATGCGGCCCATGCTCCGTTTGGTGGTAATGTGGTTGGCATAGAAGCTGCCTGCTGGCGATACTTTGGTCGCGATGCATCGGAGTTGAGTTGGTCGGAAGCCGCATTGCTTGCCGTACTGCCCAATAATCCCTCACTTATTCATCCGGGAAAAAACCGGGAAGTACTAAAAGCAAAACGCGATCGTCTCTTGATCCGACTAATGCAATCGGGTAAGATGGATTCAACTACCTATGAACTTTCAATCGCTGAATCCATTCCGGAAAATCCTGTACCACTTCCGCGTAGTGCGTATCACTTATTGACGCGCGCGATTAAGGAAGGTTATGGGCAGACAAGAGTGAAGAGTACATTGAATCTTCCTTTACAGGAACGTGTCAACCAGATAGTAGCTGATCACCAACAGGTATTGAGAGGCAATCAGGTATTTAATGCGGCTGCCCTGGTGTTGGAGGTGAATACAGGTAAAGTACTTGCTTACACCGGCAATGCTCCAGCCGGGCGAGAACATGGTGAGCAGGTAGATATTATTCAGGCCCGAAGAAGTACCGGGAGTATTTTGAAGCCCTTTCTGTTTGCCGCAATGCTGGATGAAGGGAAATTATTAACCGGTACCTTACAACCTGACATCCCAACCCTGATCAATGGGTTCTCGCCAAAAAATTTTACAAGGGAGCACGATGGAGCTGTTGCTGCCGATCAGGCATTGATTCGCTCCCTGAATATTCCTGCGGTTCATGAACTCCGCGAATATCGCTATGAAAAGTTTTATGAATTATTGAAACACGTTGGACTTACTACCCTGAATCAACCTGCTGATCACTATGGATTATCGTTAATATTGGGTGGAGCCGAAGGCACGCTTTGGGATATTACGGGTGCCTATGCTTCGATGGCGCGTACACTTCAGAATTATTTTGAAGTGCCCGGAAAAATCCGTTACGACAAAAGTGATTTTCATTCTGCGAGGTATTTGCAATCCGATTCAGTGCTAAGAAATAACCCGGAAGAAAATTCATGGTTAAGTGCAGCTTCTATTTATCTCACCTTCGATGTATTGAAAGAAGTGTATAGGCCTGGAGAAGAAACCGGGTGGCGACTTTTTAACAGTACAAAAAAGATAGCCTGGAAAACAGGAACAAGTCATGGCCTGCGCGATGGTTGGGCTGTAGGTGTTAATGGTGATTATGCTGTTGGTGTTTGGGTAGGCAATGCCGATGGTGAAGGCAGGCCCGGACTCACAGGAACTGAATCGGCCTCGCCAATTATGTTTGATATCTTTTCACAATTGCCGGGCAACAGTTGGTTTCAGGTTCCTTTAATGGAATTAAATGAAGTTCAGGTCTGTAGTCGCAGCGGCATGCGCGCAACAGCATTGTGTTCTGAAACTAAAACAGTAAAAATTCCACAGGCAGGGTTGCAAAGTGTTTCGTGTCGGTATCATCAGAATGTACATCTCTCACTGGATGGAAAGTTTCGTGTTCATGCCGATTGCGAATCGATCAGCAGGATAAAATCGGTTTCGTGGTTTGTGTTGCCACCTGTGCAGGAGTATTATTTTAAATCAAAGAACCTGAGTTATAAAATCCTGCCTCCTCTCCGTGGCGATTGTGTTAATCCAACTTCGGTAGCCTCCATGGATTTAATTTATCCGAAAGCTAATGCAGCGATTTTTATTCCACATGAGTTGGATGGTCGGCTGGGAAGCGCCTTGTTTGAGGTTGCTCACCGCCAGCCTTCGGTTATCGTGTACTGGCACATAGATGGTAACTATCTTGGCGTTACCCGTGGCTCACATCGATTAGCAGTATCCCCCGATCCCGGACAGCATATCCTTACTCTTGTAGACGATCAAGGCAACATACTGGAGCAGCAGTTTAGTGTAATTGCCAGAAACTGATACCTGTGTAAACCCGTGTGTTTTTGCGTGTTAACAAAACTATGTTTACCTTCATCTTCGAATTGGGGCTTTCAATGCTACCCTATTTATTTTTTAAACTAAGTCAGGTTTATTTTTTTGACTGTACCTTAACCAAAAGCCTATGCACCGCCAGTGTCTATTGTTCGTTGCTTTACTCGTAATTTTTTCAAATCTTCATGCTCAGGATAAACCTCACACCGACCAGTCGCTTTATGTGGTGATCGGGGCATTTGCCATTCCGCGCAATGCGATTGAGTTTACGGAGAACGCTAAAAAACAGAATTATCCGGCAGTGTTTGAACTCAATCCCAAGCGTAAACTTTTCTATGTGTATGTGTTGCATACAGAAGACAGGAAGGCAGCCATCAATGAGTCGATCCGGCTTCAAAAGCAATCTCCGTACACTGATACCTGGGTGTACTCAGGTTTGCTGGGCGATAATCCACAGGTAGTTAAAATTAATGATGCTGAAAGAAAGGAAGCGATTGAGCAACTGAAAGAGGGAAGTAAACCTGTTTCTGAAGGTACATCCATCGTTGCTGCTGAAGTAGTCAAGCAGGACGGGAGTGACCTCAACGCAAGGGACCAATCACAACAACTGTCTGGTGATTCCACTCAACTTGCTTTGGTAAAACCTGCAATGATCGAGGAAGTACCAGGAACCAAGCCCTTTCTATTTCGCATTAAAGCATTAGTGGATGGGGATACTCTGGCGGGTGATGTTGATTTCTTTGATGCTGATGCAGCTAATAAAAATCGAAAAGCCGCCACATACCGTGGTAATGACTGGGTAAATGTAAAACCAATTAATAAGTCCGGGAATATTTTGTTGGAGTGTGAGGTATTTGGCTATCGCAAAGTGCAACTACCTATCAATTACAATACACCAGAAGCAACGGATGGTGTGAAGGTGGATGGAAACAAGGTGATTATACCCTTTGAATTAGTTCGATTGCAAAAAGGCGATAAGGCCATCATGTTTAATGTTTACTTCTACAAAGATGCAGCAGTTATGAGGCCTGAATCGCGCTATGAGGTTAACAGTTTGCTTGAGATGCTTCAGGAGAACCCAAAATATAAGATCAGGATCCATGGACATACCAACGGGAAATCGGCCGGTAAGATTATTTCTATGGGAGAAAGCAAAAATTTCTTCCAACTGAACAAAGACAATAAGGAGGGTTATGGTTCGGCAAAGAAATTGTCGGAAGAGCGCGCTTTGCTAATTCAAAAGTATTTGGTTGATAATGGTATAGATGCGGGACGCACACAAGTGAAAGCCTGGGGTGGAAAGCAACCAATTTATGAAGTAGATCACGCTTCTGCCCAAGCTAATGTGCGCGTGGAGATAGAAATTCTAGAAAACTAACAGTCAAAAACTGCGATTTCTCAATTGAATTACCCCTTATCTAAGGGTCAGGATTTGTTGTTTACTTCCGGAAAGTATTAAATTGGAGGCTATTACCAAAAAACCCGGTATGCAAAAATCGATCTCCACCCTCCTTTTATTAATGATATTTGGTTTGCAGCATGTATCTGCACAGGCCAAAACTGAAACAAATCATTATGTAGTCATTGGCGTATTTGCGAAACTTAGTAATGCCGTGCGGCTTACTGATAAGGCTAATCAAATGGGATTTAATGCAACATATGCGATTAATCCCCGCCAAAAATGGAATTATGTTTACCTGCTTCAAACAACAGATAAAAGAAAAGCCTGGGCTTTTGCTATTCGGATGCGGGCTGAAACTGAATATAAGGACGCCTGGGTTTTCTCCGGTCAGTTAGGCCAGGGCCAGCCAGTAGTGGTTGAAGAGAAGCCTGTAGAGAAACCTCCAGTAGTAGTTATTGAACCCGTTGAAAAGGATTCTGTTGAAGTAAAAAAAGATTCGGTGGCAATAATAGTACCACCGGTCGTAGAGGAAAAGCCAGTTGTTAAAAAACCAGCAGGGAAACCCTTTTTGTTCAAACTGGAAAATCAAAGCGATGGAACTCCTGTTAATGGTGAAATTCATGTGATGGAATCTTCCAATGCAACCCGGTATCAGGCTTTTAAAGCGAATGAAATTGTTTACATAGAAGCCCCGCAAAACTCCAGAGGCAACTATGTAATTACTACCCAGGCAGCCGGATTTCAACCTGTCAGTGTCATTCTAAGTTATCAAGATCCAAGCCCGGAGGTTGGGCCTGAGGGGGAGGCAATAATTCCAATGGAACTGGGACGGGTTAAACGTGGTGATTATATCGATTTTACCAATGTGCGCTTCTTCCGCAACTCTTCTATACTGGATCCGGTGTCTCAGAATGAATTGGACGGACTTGCTGATTTGATGAAAGAATCAACTGGTTATAAGATCCGGGTACATGGTCATTGTAATGGCACGAACGATAAGGAAGGTTCTATTTTAGGAAGTAGCACAAACTTCTTTGCGTTGGATCCATCCAAGAATAAAATCGGAAAGTTTTCTGCAAAAGAGTTGACTAATGAAAGGGCTGCTACGGTTAAAGCTTACTTAGTAAGTCAGGGTATAGATGCATCGCGCATCGATATAAAAGGAGAAGGGGGTAAAATTCCCTTGTACCCGGCAGGAGGTACATTGGCTCAATATAACGATCGGGTAGAAATAGAAATTACCAAGCGATAGTTATCAACTCATAGAATGAAATGG
>DAOOCD010000075.1:10048-14098 GCA_035408225.1 Cyclobacteriaceae bacterium
TTTTTTACATAGTCATTGCTTTTAAGATGTCGTGTTGAGTAATGATATGAGCTTTTTTCTGATCATCGCGTACCAACAAGGCTTTGTTGTTTTTATTAAGAAGAGATGAGAGTACATCCAGAGTGCTATCAAGGGCAACTACCTGCATGGGTTTGTCCATAATTTCACCCACAGTTTTATCCTTTAGTGTCGGATCATTAATTATTTTTTCAATCAACGTAGAGGTCGTTACACTACCTACAAACTCATTGCCTTCAACTACGGGCAGCTGATCAACCCCTTCTTTATTCATAATGCGGATGGTCTCGCCAATGGTTGAGTTTTTCGATACGGTGTACAAACTTTCTTTCACATTTCTTCGGGAAATAATTTCGCGGGCAGTTCCATACGTACGTTCTTCCAGAAACCCATGGTCTTTCATCCACATGTCGTTATATACTTTATTAAGATAGCGCGTGCCATGGTCGGGTAATAAAATCACCATTACATCATCTTTTTTCAGGTTTTCTTTTGCGTATTCCAGCGCTCCATGCAAGGCCGAACCACTACTCCAACCCACAAACAAGCCTTCTTCTCGCGAAAGTCTTCGGGCAGCTATTGCACCATCTTTATCAGTTACTTTGATAAAGAGGTCAATAATATCGAAGTCAACATTTTTTGGCAAGATGTCTTCCCCAAAGCCTTCCGTCAGGTATGGATATATTTCGTTCTTGTCGAAAATACCTGTCTCTTTGTATTTTTTAAAGACGGAACCGTAAGTATCAATACCTACTGTTATCAGGTTAGGTTTTTGTTCCTTAAGGTATTTAGCCGTGCCACACATAGAGCCTCCAGTGCCAACGGTTGCTACGTAATGAGTAATCTTTCCTCCGGTTTGGGTCCAGATTTCCGGCCCTGTGGTTTCATAGTGCGCCTTTGAATTTGACGGGTTATCGTACTGATTGGGATATATTGAATTGGGTATATCCTTATTTAATTTCCTGGCAACGGAATAATAGGATCGAGGATCGTCTGGCTCAACATTGGTGGGACAAACAATTACTTCAGCACCAACAGCACGTAAAATATTAATCTTCTCTTGCGACTGCTTATCGGCCATGGTGAAGATACACTTGTATCCTTTAGCGACTGCAGTTAGCGCCAGACCCATTCCTGTATTTCCGGAAGTTCCCTCGATGATTGTTCCACCTGGTTTTAAAATGCCCGCTTTCTCAGCATCTTCAATCATTTTCAACGCCATACGATCTTTGGTGGAGTTACCAGGGTTGAAATATTCTACTTTGGCCAATACGGTTCCAGCAATGCCCTTTGTTACTTTGTTAAGGCGAACCATGGGGGTATTGCCAATGGTTTCGATGATCGAATTGTAAATCATATGAATAAATTTGAGAAGGCACAAAAATACAAAGAATGAAGCTAACGGGAGTTAGCCACGCTAAGAAATATCAGGCAGTTGCGCCTGCTAATAAGTAAAGCACAGCCATGCGAACGGCTACGCCATTTTCGACCTGATCGAGGATGATTGAATTTTGAGAATCGGCCGCATCACTACTTAATTCTACACCCCGATTTATCGGGCCCGGATGCATGATTACAATTGGTTTTTTCAGGCTGTCGAGGGTCTTTTTTGTGATGCCATAGTAAAGCGAATATTCTCGAAGCGATGGGAAATATTTTATTTGCTGACGTTCCAACTGAATGCGCAATACGTTAGCCACATCACACCATTCCAAAGCTTTCTTTACATCTAACTCAATCTGTACACCTAGTGAGCTAATAAATTTTGGTAGCAGGGTAGGCGGTCCGCATACCATTACTTTGGCACCGAGCTTTTGCAGTGCAAAAATATTGGATAAGGCAACTCTCGAGTGCAGGATATCACCGATGATGGCCACTTTCTTCCCTTGTACTTCGCCCAGTTTTTCACGGATCGAGTAGGTATCAAGTAATGCCTGGGTCGGGTGTTCGTGGGTGCCATCACCAGCATTTACGATATTGGCTTTAATATGCTTTGCTAAAAAATGAGGAGCCCCTACACTGGCATGGCGCATCACCACCATATCGACCTTCATGGCTAAAATATTATTCACGGTGTCCAGCAACGTTTCTCCCTTTTTAACTGAACTGGTAGACGCTGAAAAATTAACGACATCAGCAGATAATCTCTTCTCAGCTAATTCAAATGAAAGTCGGGTGCGTGTAGAGTTTTCGAAAAATATATTGGCGATGGTTACATCGCGAAGCGAAGGTACTTTCTTGATGGGCCGGTTAATAACTTCTTTAAAAGTGTCGGCAGTTTCAAAAATTAATTCAATGTCTTTCGCTGTAATGTTTTTAATTCCTAGTAAGTGCCGTTGACTGAGTGTTGACATTGTGTTTAATCCTTGTTATTGATTAACCAAATCCTATTTTGTTTATGCCCCTGGGCAACTAATTCAACCAGCACGCGCTGCGATTCTATTGTGTTCACATATTTTCCTACATAATCGGCAGCAATTGGAAGATCGCGGGTGTGTGTGCGATCTACCAATACAAGCAACTCTACCTTCTCAGGTCTTCCAAAAGCAATCATGGCATCTAATGCAGCCCTAACAGTGCGGCCTGTAAAAAGCACATCATCGATCAGGATAACGTGCTTTCCTTCAATTACGAAAGAGACTCTTGTTTCGCTCGCTTTGGCGGGCGTATCCCGTCTTCTAAAATCATCACGGTAGAAAGTAGCGTCCAGATACCCCATGGGCACCTCTTTCTTTGTAAGCTCGACCAACCTTTTTTGTATGAGTTCAGCTAAAAAGATGCCTCTGGGTTGTAGTCCCAGAATAACACTATTTTCAAAAGAATCGTGATTTTCAATCAGTTGCTCGCAAAGGCGGCTGAGGGTGATATCCAGCAGGTCCGAATCAAGAATGAGTTTCTTCTGCATACGCCTGCGCGAAAATAGCAAAAAGGAATGGTTTTCTATTGATATTTAAGCTTGTTGATAAAAAACACTTTTCTATAGCTATCATTTCCATAAAGTTGATTTCTCACTTTTTGAACACCCGATGCGAAAAAGTATTGAGTGTACCAATAATCAAGTTTACTGGATTCTGTATCTTTTTCTTTAACAACATCGGTTTGAAATTTTGATTTAACCGGGTCGGCTGTTTTCCCCTCCAGCACCTGGTCGTCTTTAATGATCTTGGAGCGAATTAAATTATTGAATAGGTAAAGCAGAACAATCCGGTTGTCATCGGGTGAGATTTTTACGATTTGCTGAAGTTCAAAAGTCTTCACATCATTGATCTCAAAACTATTGTCCCATTTCAAGTTCCCCTTGCCATCGAAACCAATTACAATTGCATGTGTGTACTGATACCCATCAAATATCCGATCTCCCCGCATTAGTGGATTTGAGTAAAATCCCGGAACGCCAGAAGAAGAAGCCTGTGTGTTGGTATAGGAATAGTGAGGGTAGAAGGCTTCCCCCAACATAATATATTGATCTCCATAAGGAACTACTTCATTGACCATGAGCCGGTAATTAAACCTTGACTTTTTGCCTTTAATTTTTCTGCGTTCGATTCTTCCCTTTACTCGCTGTTCCCTTCGCGCTTTCATATAACTAAAGAAATTCTGTAGGTCAGCAAAATTGTAATAGTTAATAGTGTATTCGCCAACCTGATTTATTTCCGCAACAAACACGCCACGAGAGTATTCTCCATTTTTACTACCATAAACCCCAGCCACCACCTGAGCATCGTTTGGCATTTTCACGGACCGGCCAAAGATCAGATTTCGGCTTACATCGGGTTCAAGCACGGTTGTCTTGGTTAAATCTCCCTCCTCATTGTAGTTTCGGATCCAAAGGCATCGTTTATGCTCAAAATTTTTGGCGCTCACAATTATTTCTATGGAAGCATTCGGATACGTTTTTATTTGATTTAACTCTCCTTGTTCATTAAAAAAACCGGGAAGTATTTTAGAGCGCTGAGTACTAAAACTAAAATAAAGAACGAGAGGCCGATAATTAAAATAACCACCGATCATCATCCCTTTAGCCGTTACCAC
>DAOOCD010000076.1:0-14098 GCA_035408225.1 Cyclobacteriaceae bacterium
CAATCCTCACAAACGCTGGGTAAAGAGCTCACACTGGATAATCACGTTAAGTTTTTTTGCATTGGTCTTTACTGGAGTTGAGATGATCATGGTGCATCCCCGATTCTATTGGGGCGAAGTCGGAAACGATCTGACGCCTGTGCTTTTTGAATTACCTGTTAGCCGAAACTATCAGCATGGTGGCTGGGAGAAAAGTGTACCCTTCTCTGAAGTTGCCGGAGGACCCGTGAGCGCAGCGCGCACGTATGATATTTTTAATCAGAATGGCTGGGGCCGAAGTCTTCATTTCCTGGCTGGTTGGTTCCTGCTGATACCCGGGTTGATTTATTTCTTCGCAGGAATTTTCACAGGTCATTTCAGGAAGCATCTCTGGCCAAAAGAGTTTTCGTTGCGATTGTTCTGGCAAGATATCATCAACCATGTTCGCATGCAGATTCCATCAGCAACGAATGGACCGCATTACGGCCTCCTTCAAAAATGTAGTTACGTTTTCGTGATCTTCTTTCTGATGCCGCTGATTGTGATGACGGGCATGACGATGTCACCCGCCATTACAGCCGCCTATCCATTCCTGTTAAAGATATTTCTCGGAGCTCAGTCAGCGCGAACGATTCACTTTCTAGCTTCCATTTCGCTGGTGCTCTTCCTTGTTGTTCACTTAGTGATGATCATCAAATCAGGATTCAAAAAACAGATTCAGGCTATGACTATTGGAAAATAAGTATGGAAAAGAAAAGAATCATTACCAGGCGCAAGGCCATAATCACAGGACTCACTTCCCTCGGTGGATTGTTGCTGGCCGGATGTTCCAAACCCCTGCCACCCACGTATGGTAACATCTTACGCATGGGCGACAATCTTACCTATGTTGCTCATCGCGCGCTGCTGCCTGGCCAATCACTCGCCAAAGAATATGCATACCGGGATATCTCCTCGTTTCCTGCCACCGGCACTACCAATCCGGCCGACTCTTCAAAGCCTGCTTTCAATGAGACCTACGCACGCTTTCACAAAAATGCATTTGCTGATTGGGCCTTGCCGATAGAAGGAAGCGTAGCCCGACCCGGGTCGTATTCGCTTGCCGACCTTCAAAAATTTCCTTCACGCACTCACATCACACGCCACACCTGCGAAGAAGGCTGGACTGCCATTGCTCAATGGACGGGTGTGCCCTTAAGCACCATACTCCAAAGCGTAGGCATTTCCCCCAACGCGCGCTTTGTAAATTTCTATGCCTATGATGGCTACATCGATAGCATTGATTTGCTCGATGCATTTCATCCGCAAACGATGCTGGCCTATGGTATGAATGGGCGCAACCTACCTGTGCCACATGGTGCACCTGTGCGATTAAGAGTGGAAACACAAATCGGTTATAAGAGCATGAAGTATTTGGAACGCATTGTTGTTACAGATGATTTTATTGACATGGGCGATAGTGGCTGGGCGTGGTATACAGGGATTTGAAATCTTGAGTATCTGGTCAGGTGACCACCTGCAACGTAGGGAATTATTAACCTAACAATACATCAATAAAAAACCTCTGTAGTAAACACTACAGAGGTCCTATAAAAGTCTTCATACCACTTCAAGGGACATGACGACTAAAAATTCTAAATCACATCTTCTCACCCAACTTCACTGCTTTCATTTCCTCTTGTAAGGAGAAGGGTTGATTATACAACCGCTTGCCGGTGGCTTTGAAAATAGCATTGGCTACTGCACCTCCCGTGGGTGGTAAGGCTGGTTCACCTAAACCCGTAGGGTCAATACCATTGTCCACAAAATGAACTTCTACTTCCGGCACTTCCCTGAAACGGATGAGGCGGTAGTTGTTAAAGTTGCGTTGTTCTGCAGCACCGTCTTTAAATGTCACTTGTCCATATAAAGCATGCCCCAACCCATCCACAATGCCCCCCATTACTTGTTGCTTGGCACCACTCATGTTCACTACAATGCCACAGTCGGACGCTGCAAAAATCTTTTTCAACACCGGGGTTCCTTTCTTCATTTCCACTTCGGCTACCTGGGCTACATAGGATCGGTGTGAGAAATATACACTAAACCCTTGGGCTAAATCTTTCTTCTTACCCCAGCCTGATTTTTCAGCCACTAAGTTGATCACACCTTTCATGCGGTCAATGTCATACTTAATCGCGCCTGCTGGCGATTGCTTCGCTTTGTCTAACAACTCAAGACGAAACTGAACCGGGTCTTTCTTGGCAGCCAACGCAACCTCATCCAAAAACGCCTGCTCCGCAAAGGCAAGGAAATTTGTAATCGGTGCACGCCACGCTCCTGTAGTAATCGGTGACTGATGTTCGACTGATTCGATTAAAAGATTATCTACTGCACCCGATGGGAAATTGTCTTCGCGGGTCGGGTTGCCTGAGTTAATCCCTACTCCGCGCAACTTATAACCAATCAGTTTTCCGGTGGCATCTAATGCAGCATCGAAACGATAGCGCACTGCCGGGCGATAACTACCGCCCATCATATCATCTTCGCGCGTCCAGATTACTTTCACAGGAGCTTTAATGATGCTCGATAGTTCGGCAGCCTCCAACACGTAATCGGCCTTGAGCCTGCGGCCGAAGCCTCCACCTAAGCGGGTTAGTTCAAGGGTAATTTTTTCTGGTGCTATACCTAACAAGGTTGCCGTAGCATTGCGAGCCATATCGGGTGTTTGCGAAGGGCCAACCAGTTCTACACCATCGGGTCGTACATGCGCAAAGAAGTTCATAGGCTCCATAGGTGCATGCGACAAGAACGGACACTGGTACTCGCGTGTAATTACTTTCGCTGCTGATTTAAAGGCAGCATCGACATCTCCATCTTTGCGCTTAACAGTTGCCTCCGGTTTGGCGAGTAATTCCTTGAACATGCGATCGTGATCGGAAGTGCTTTCGATGTTACCTTCCTTTTCATATTCTACCTTCAGCACTTTACGAGCCTTGTTTACTTCCCAGGTAGACTTGCCTACAATAGCAACATTATTTTTAAAGGTCACGACATCCACAATGCCCGGCAAAGCTTTGGCAGCGGTTGCATCCACTGATTTTATTTTCATGCCAAAGGAAGCTGGCCGTTGAATCATGGCAAACAACATTCCTTCACGATAAAAATCCAATCCAAACAAGGGCTTCCCGGTAATCATCTCCAGGTTGTCCACGTTGTGAATTGGCTGACCGATAATCTTAAAATCTTTTTTGTCTTTCAACTTCACTTCCGTGGGAACGGGAATAGTTGAAGCCTCTGTTGCGAGTTCTCCATAGGTTAACTTGCGATCATCAGGGTGAATTACATACCCAGTATCTGTTTTTAACGTGCTGGCCGATGTGTTCCACCGTTTCGCGGCTGCTTCCATCAACATCTGGCGAGCGGTTGCACCCGCTTTGCGCAGGCGTTCCCAGCTATGAGGAATTGCACCACTACCACCGGTGAGCTGGCGTTCATATTTTTTTGTATCGAGCGCAGCCTGCATCACTTTCACTTTCTTCCAATCGGCATCCAGTTCTTCAGCCACGATCATAGGAAAAGAAGTTTTGATATTCTGACCTAATTCAGGATTAGGTGAGAAGATGGTGATCACATCATCTGAAGAAATTGATAGGTAGCTATTGAAATTTATGTCTCCGGCAGGTAAGGCTGCTTCATTTAATACACCCATGGCCAAAGCCGAAGAATTGCTCCAGTGAAATCCAAGCACCAGGCCACCGCTTGCTGTCAACCCCAGTTTTAAAAAATCGCGCCTGTTTGTTTTGCTAATTGTTTCCATTACTTATTTCATTTTCGATGAGGCCAATACAACTGCTTCTTTGATGCGATGGTAAGTACCACACCGGCAAATGTTTCCATTCATAGCGGTTTCGATTTGCTCATCCGTAGGCTTTGGGGTTTTAGCCAACAAGGCACTGGCTTGCATGATCTGGCCTGCCTGGCAATACCCGCATTGAGGTACATCCACTTCCTGCCATGCCTGCTGCACAGGATGACTTCCATCCTTCGAAAGTCCTTCGATGGTTGTGATCTTACTGCTTCCAACGGCAGAAACCGGCAATGAACAAGAGCGGACAGCCGTGCCGTTTACATGGACCGTGCACGCACCGCATTGGGCAATACCACAACCGTACTTGGTGCCTACAAGGCCCAGGCTATCACGAAGTACCCAAAGTAATGGGGTATCGGATGCTACATCTACACTGCGACTTTCACCATTTACGTTAATTGAATAAGCTGCCATATCAAATGATATTTATTGTTTTAAAAATACTAATGGGAAATTAGAAAAGTAATGTAGGAATTTTCTGGGTTATTAGGAAGCATAAATATTTGGATAGATGCTCTTTTACGCGGAAGGATACTCCTCTGTGATTTCTCTGTGTTCTTTGTGGTGAAAAGAGGCTTAAACACGGAGGTCACAGAGATTCACGGAGAGGATTTTGTTTAATGTTGACGTTTTTTTGCTCCCCTTACCGCCTCCGCTGTCCACGGATCTTCGGGCCAGTGATGGCGGGGGTAGCGCATGCGCAACTCTTTCCGAACTTCGTGATAGATTGTTTGCCAGAAACTTTTAAGGTCTTGCGTTACCTGCACCGGCTTATAACCAGGCGAAAGTAGATGCAGCAGAATTTTTGTCCGGCCTTCGTTTACGGTAGGAGTTTCTAATAAACCAAACATTTCCTGAAGCCGCACTTCAATTACCGGAGGCCGGCCATCCAGAAAATAATTTACTTTGATTTGCGAACCACTGGGAACCAGTATGCGCACCGGAGCAAGTTTGTCCAGTTTGTTGGAAAGTTCCCAAGGCAACAAACCCATTAGTATGTTTTGTAAATCGAGTCGCTGAAAGTCGATTCGTTTTGAAACCTGGGTTAGATACGGTGAAAGCCATTCATCAGCAGTTTGCAAAAGATGAGCATCGCTTACATCGGGCCAGTTTTCATCCGGTCGCCAGCTTCGGACATTTTGCACTCGTGCCTGCCATTCTTGTTGCGTCTCGCTCCAACCCAATAATTTCAATCCTTCTTCGCGCAGTGCTTCACACAATATTCTGATTCTTTGTTCATCTGGAATTTTGGTCAGATTTTTTGTTGACAATACTGTGTTACCAATGCGTTTCTCCAACGTGGCTGCGATCATTCCACGCTCTGCATCCCACTTAACGATTTCAACTTCCTGTGCCCGGTGAAACAAATCCTTATCATCTAACGGAGCCGCTAAGAATATTTTTCCTTCATTGCTTCCGGCATCGAGGTGGGCAACAGACAACCATTCCTCCCGCATGAGCGGATCGTGATCGGGTAACTTTACAATGCGGCCATTCGCTAATTTATAGCGCACACTTTGTTTACCCTGCTGCTGCGCAATTCGTTCTGGGTATGCTTCAGCTACTAACCTGCCTACTTCGGAATCAATGGGTGCACGATTATCAACTTCCATTTTAAAAATCCTGCGCCACGAAGCAGCGAGTCGTTCAATTCGCTCCAATACATTACGCTCCGCGGAAACGCGTTCACCATTTCGCCATTTCCTTAACACTTCAATGCGCAAGGATAAATCAGCTCCGGACTCTTTGGGTAACGGATCGCGTTCTTCGAGAACTGCAGCGATGTCGGTCGAGAGTGCCCCCTCACCCCAACCTACGCTTTCGTTTCGGTTGGCAAGCCCGGCCCTTTTCCCCAGGGAGAGGGGGGACAGCAACATATGCGCTATCCGTGGATGAGTGGGTAGCTTCAACATTTCCTTACCTCGCGCAGTAATTTTATTTTCATCAAGTGCTTCCAGGTTGTGCAACAACTCTCGTGCTTGTTTAACTGCTCCTTCCGGTGGCGGTGTAATCCACGTAAGTTCATTCAGATTTTGAATTCCCCAGTTTGCCAACTCCAATACAAACGTGGCAAGATCTGCTTCTAGAATTTCAGGCTGCCTCGTGGGTTGTAAAGTGTGATGAGTTGCCTCAGACCATAACCTGTAACAAACTCCAGGACCCAATCGCGCGGCACGACCTGCGCGTTGATCAGCCGCATCTTTGGTAACCCGGACTGTCTCCAATCGGGTGAGACCACTGCGCGGGTCAAATCGCGGTACACGTGCATAACCGGAATCAACCACCGTGGTAATGCCTTCAATGGTCAGCGAAGTTTCGGCAATAGAAGTGGCCAGAACAATTTTTCGCAGCCCTTGTGGATGTGGAAGAATTGCTTCCTGTTGTTTCTTGAACGGAAGATCACCGTATAAAGGAACTACCAGCGCTGAAACACTTTCTTCCTCCAGCATACCGGCTACACGCTGTATCTCTCCTGCTCCTGGTAAAAAAACAAGCACATCTCCACGCTGCTCACTCAGCGCTTTTTTAATTATTCTCGCAGTCGAGACCGAAAGGGAATCGTTTTTATCAGGAGCACTATATTTGATCGTATTCGGAAATTGTCGGCCTAAACTGGTGATGATGGGAGCTTGATTTAACATAGCTGAAATCTTTTCACCATCCAGCGTGGCCGACATGATAAGGATGCGAAGATCATCGCGCAAAATATTTTGGATTTGATTGCAAAGGGCCAGGGCAAGATCGGCCTGCAAACTACGTTCGTGAAATTCATCAAAGATTACAAGCCCTACGCCTTCCAATGAATTATCGGATTGAATCATGCGGGTAAGAATTCCTTCCGTTACAACTTCGATTCTGGTTTTAGCACTCACTAGATTTTCAAACCGTACCCGGTAACCCGCGGTTTGCCCGATGTCTTCATCTAATAAATTAGCCATGCGGATTGCCACCGATCGAGCAGCCAGACGCCTGGGTTCAAGCATAACGATCTTCTTATTGATAAGCCACGGTTCATTCAGTAATTGCAATGGCAAGATGGTACTCTTCCCCGCACCGGGAGGAGCTTGAAGAATGATAGTTCTGTCAAGAACTATTTTTTCCTTTAGCTGCGGAACAATTTCGAGTACGGGATACATGGGCGCGAAGATAATGGTTGTTGCTGGTTACTAGTCACTAGCTACTTGTGATGCATGCAGAGATTTTGAGTTTGGTAATGATTGATTGGTGATTTGTAAAAGAAAATAATGGAAAAATCACAAATCAAACCAGAAACGAGGAACCAGTAACCATCAACTATAGTATATCCACATGATACACATCCAACTCATTGCGTTTGATGCCGGACACAAAGAACCCACCTGACTGAGGAATATCTTCCACCATATCAAAGACCTTACAGTCTTTAGGCAAAGCCGAGAAGATCAATAGAAACGAGAATGTTTTTTTACCTGGGATGATTGTCCATTGCGGAGCATAAGAAATATTCTCAGCATGAATCAATTCACTTCTGGAACCGGAAACTTTATCGATCAAAAAAGTAGACCGCCAAACCCGGATAAGCATTTCGTCCAGATCGTTCTTAAAATAACAATGCACATAAACATGAGAATCTTCCAGCACCCCCGGATCAATGGACGTCAAAACTTCCGTTTCCACGGCAGGCCTGGTTACTGGTTCTTTTACTATTGGCGCTGCAAAAATCGGGATCATCTTCATTTCATTTCCGGGGAATCCAAGGCAGGAATGCATTGGTTCTGCGAATATACTCGGTGTATTCTGGCTTTGTACTTTTCAGTGATCGTTCTAGCATAGCCACCCCTGAAACTTTTAACAGGAGTGATGTCATCAACACGGAACTCAGTACCGGCCAGTAACTACCCGCTGCCATACTAAATAATCCAAAGCCCCACCAAACGCAGGCATCACCAAAATAATTTGGATGTCGGGTATAACGCCAGAAGCCTGTGTTTAAAACTTTACCCTTGTTGGCCGGATTTGATTTAAACTTTACAAGTTGGTAATCGCCACCGGCTTCAAAAATAAATCCGATTAAGAAACAAACCGTAGCAAATCCGTCTAGTAAAGCCAGTTGCTGGCCTTCATAATATTGTGCAGATAATAAAGGTGCGGAGATCAGCCACAATAAAACGCCTTGCAAAACAAACACCTGAAAAAAACTTACCCACCAATACCGGTGCGGGCCATATTCCTTTCTGAACTGAGCATACCGATAATCTTCCGGCTGTCCATAACTTCGCCATAACAGATAACCGAATAAACGTAACCCCCAAATTGTTACCAGCATCAGTACGACTACTTTTCGTAACGAATCATTCGCTGTCGATAGATGAAAATAAACGGCCACGACCACAAAACCCAATCCCCAGAAGGGATCAGCAATACTTGCCTTTTTTAAGACGAGACTTACTAACCACACGACTGTCAAAAAACCGAGGATGAGCAGCAGTCCGTTTACATAGATGGTTAAAAAGGGCATACCTTATTATTGTCTATTAATGTAGTATACTTAACAAGTTCCATGAAATATTGTTGATACTTGAATTTCGCTATATTGTGTTTAGTTCTTACGTAATTATTCACGAATGGCTGCTTTACTGATCAGTAGTTTTGACGAATTCGCAACTTATAATGGCAAGGAACTCGGAGTTTCTGAGTACCTGAAAATCACCCAGGAGCAAATCAACATGTTTGCTGATGCCACGCTGGATCATCAATGGATTCATACCGATCCTAAGCGAGCCGCAGCCGAAACCCAATTTAAAAGCACCATTGCCCACGGTTATCTTACCTTATCACTAGTCCCCCACTTGTGGGACCAGATTGCAGAATTCAGAAACATAAAGATGATGATCAACTATGGCATTGAGAAGTTTAAATTCAATCAGCCGGTATTGGTCAACAACGAAGTACGATTACGAGCTAAACTTCATTCCATTGCGAACTTACGGGGCATAACAAAGTTTGAAGTTGATGTTACCCTCGAGATCAAGGACAATCCCAAGCCAGCATTTAATGGATTGTTGGTTTTTTTGTATCACTTCAATCCTTAGTTACTTGCTGCTGGTTTCTAGTTGCTGGTAATTCCTACTTTGTTATCCGGATTGATCACCTTTAATTAAGATTATCACAACGAGTAACCAGAGTCCAGAAACAAGCAACCAGCTACGCCTCCGGCTCGCCTTCATAAAATTCCTGCAGCGACCCAAAGTAGGCATCATTCCAACCCTCAACAATATCCTCAAAATCTTCATCGGGAATATTGGTATGTCTTAATTCCACGGAAGTGCCCTGCGAATGAGGGTGTAGTTTAATGGTAACAATCGAATCCTCGGGCTGATCGCCAAAGTACCATTGTTGAACAATCTTCTTATCCCTTTCGAATTCAAGATTCTTGCCCACAATACTGCCATCCCACAAGGAAAATTCAGAATTCACTTCGGCCTTCATTTCTGCTCTATCACCACTCCAAAGTTGAATAGTTGCTTCAGTAGTCAGGGCCAGGTAGACCTGATCGGGTGGGGCGGGGATAATAAAGTATTTTTTGAAATCTTTCATTGTCACAAAGATACTTCTTTCCTTAAAAGACTACTTTCTGTTCTGTATTTTTAGGCCCCGGTTTTACCTAAACCTACTAGAACCATGGACTTCTATCTGATCTTTGTTATCATTCTTATGGCTATCGCGGTGGTAGACCTGATTGTAGGGGTTAGTAATGACGCAGTTAATTTTCTAAACTCCGCAATTGGTTCAAAAGTAGCCCCCTTTCGTACCATCCTTTTTGTAGCAAGTCTGGGTATTTTGGCGGGCTCGCTTTTCTCGAGTGGTATGATGGAGATTGCCCGTAACGGGATCTTCAATCCAAATTTCTTCACATTCGATAAAATCATCATTGTCTTTCTGGCGGTAATGCTCACGGATATTATCCTTCTCGATTTTTTTAACTCATTAGGATTACCCACCTCCACCACAGTATCCTTAGTATTTGAACTTTTAGGAGCTGCCCTTGTAACAGGTTTACTTATCTCATTCGATCGGGCTGAAGGATTTGAAACATGGCAGAATATTATTAACTACTCCAGTGCTGTAACCATTATTGTCGGAATTTTTTTATCTGTATTTCTATCTTTTATACTGGGTGCAGCAGTCCAACATGTCGCCCGGATTCTATTTACCTTCAAACTTAAGAAAACACTCAAGCGTTACGGTGCCATCTTCAGCGGGGTGGCTATCTCTGCGATTATCTATTTTTTATTAATCAAAGGAGCCAAAGGAAGTTCTTTTATTACCGATGCCCAGGTAAAATGGATCACTGCTAACACCTGGATAATCATGGTAGTGTCGATTGTTATGTGGTCGATCATTATTCAGGTATTGATGTGGTGGCAGAAAATAAATCCATTAAAGGTTGTTGTGTTGCTGGGTACATTCTCTTTAGCCATGGCCTTTGCGGGAAATGATCTTGTGAATTTTATTGGTGTTTCCGTGGCGGGTCTTGTTTCCTTTCAGGCGTGGACTGCCTCGGGCATCCCGGCATCTGAATATACGATGAGTATTTTGAACGAAAAGATTGCAACGCCCTCATGGATATTATTTGCTGGGGGTGTTGTGATGGTGTTAACGCTATGGACCAATGCCAAGAGCAGAAAGGTAACGGAGACCGAAGTATCGCTCGGAAGACAAGACGAAGGTGATGAACGTTTTAAACCTAATATTATTTCAAGAGGACTTGTGGGCGGTGCTATGTGGATTGGCCGACAAATTGAAAAGTCGGTACCAGAAAGTTGGACGAAGAATCTTGCTATCCGATTTGAAAAAGAAAATACAGGAAATGCGGCAGCCGATCAGGCCTCGTTTGATTTGATTCGGGCCAGTATCAACTTAGTTGTGGCCAGCGTTCTCATTGCCTATGGTACATCACAAAAACTTCCATTAAGTACAACCTTTGTTACGTTTATGGTGGCCATGGGTTCTTCCTTTGCCGACCAGGCCTGGGGCCGGGAAAGTGCTGTGTACCGAGTAGCCGGAGTAATGAATGTAATTGCAGGTTGGTTAGTGACAGCAGTTGCTGCGCTCTTATCCAGCGGGTTGTTAGCCTTCATCATGTATAAAACCGGAATGGCCGGACCGCTCGTGCTAACCGTAGTCGCAGCATTTTTATTAATACGCAGTCATGTTGTATTTAACCGGAAAGTAAAAGAAGAGAAAGCCGATAATCGCCTGCTTGAAGAGAAACAATTAAGTATTCACCAGGCTATTCAAGAAAGCAAAAACAATACAGCTCAAACACTTAAGACGATTAACCAGGTAATTGTACAAAGCTTGCGCGCGCTGTTGAAAGAAGATGAGAATTTATTGCGCAAATCAAGGAATGAACTGGAGAAGCTAAGAACACAAAATGAAAAATTCGATTCGAAGATTATCAAATATGTGCGCAAAATGGACAAGGGCAATCTCCTGACCGGGCGTTTATACATATTAGTCTTCGACTTGATGCAGGATCTTTATCAAAGCGCCCGCTTGGTGAATGAGGTGGTTATGGCCCATGTGGTTAATCATCACTCACCACCAAAAAAGAAATATGCTGAATGGATGGTAACGTTGGAACGCGGGATTAGTGATTATGCAATTAAGATCTCCGAACACATTGCTGCAGGAACGGGAGTAAATGTAGCCACCCAGGAAGAACAAAAAAGGTTAATTCAATTCCTGAATAAGTCGCTGGATGAACTTGTAATCGACATCCAAAAAGATGATTTGGGTAACCGTATGGGTTTACTCCAAACGAGGGTGCTCCTTGAACTACGCGACATTGTTGTAGAACTAGGCGAACTACATGCTGTTTATGATGACCATTCAAAACCTATCGTTGTCAATTAACTCAGGGCTCTTCCAATATGCCCCTGCTTGAAAAGCATTTGTTCGTTAAGAAATCCGGCCTGCCTAAAGCCGGGAAGGGTCTGTTCACAAAAATTGCAATTAAGAAAGGAACGCGCATTGTCGAATACAAAGGGCGGCTTCAATCCTGGAAGGAAGTAAAAGCAGAAGATGGATTCAATGGGTACCTGATGTACATCCATCGCAATGCGGTGATCAACGCCTTACCAGCCGTAAGAACATTGGGCCGGTATTCGAATGATGCCATGGGAATTATACGAATCGAAGGACTTCGCAACAATTCGGAATATGTAAGCGAAGGAAACAGGTGCTTTATTGAAGCTACTAAAAATATAAAACCTGGGGAAGAGATTCTGGTTGGTTATGGACGTGAGTATTGGAATCTGATTCGTAAAATCATCAGAACTAATTCCTCAACTAAAACCAAAAGAAAATCTAAACGTATTGCTTAAATCGATTTAAGAGTAGCTCTTAGCCCATTTTCTCAATCAACCTTTTCGTAGCCATAATTCCTTCTTCATTACTGAGATAACCTGATTGCCCTGCCATTTGCATGATCCCACCTTCATATTCAATCCCAACAATGCCTTTGAATTTCGACTTCTTTATAATGTCAAATACGCGCACAAAGTCAATATCCGTCTCGTTACCCTGTGCATCAAATTTATGTGTCTTGGCACTTACCCCTTTGGCATAAGGCATCAGCTCCTCGATTCCTTTATACTTGTCGTATTCTTCCAAACACTTAGTGCCCATATAACCAGCAATATCCATGGTGGCTGGTTTAGTTCTTTTAATACAAAAATTACCAAAGTCAGGAAGAACGCCTGCGCGCTTGTTATTGATCTTCTTCATAATGCCAGCAAGCCATTGACCATTACAGGAATGCCCCACATGGTTTTCAACAATAATATCGAGTTTATTTTTTGTGCCATATTCAAGAAGTTTCGCGTATCCTTCCATAGCCGCATCTGCCACTTCCTCGGCTGATCCCTCCTGATCGATACTTCCCAGGTTTACCCGGATGGAATTACAGTCTAATATCTTGGCCGCATCCACCCATTTATAATGACTCTCTACGGCTTCAATTCGTCTGGCTTTATCAAGATCTGCGATGTTTTTATCATCCACCATGATGAGGTTATTCTTTACACCCAGGTCATCCGTCCGTTTTTTTAACTCGTTGAGAAACGTCATATCCTTTGCCTTATCGGCAAAAAACATGGACACATATTCTACGATGTTAACTCCGAACTCTTTTTTTGCCCTTGCCGGAAACTCTA
Source organism: Cyclobacteriaceae bacterium (assembly GCA_035408225.1). Taxonomy (GTDB): domain Bacteria; phylum Bacteroidota; class Bacteroidia; order Cytophagales; family Cyclobacteriaceae; genus ELB16-189. The sequence goes on from DAOOCD010000076.1 coordinate 13,030, forward strand.
ACGTGTTATGTTTGCCCGAAAAGAATTCAGATGCCAGAGAGAATTGCGCCAACGAAATCTCATAAGAGGATTTACTCACACCTTCTGAAAGCAGATTCCACGGAAGTGAAGTTGCAATTCCGGCACCCAGTGCACTCATACCTGCTTGTTTGATGAATTTTCTCCGATTTGTTTTCATATGTCGTATTTAAAATATTGTTTAAAATTTCAACTAACTAAAGAGAATCACGCAAGGTAAGATGAAAAGGGACTTCCACGTGATCGCGTGAATTGTTCAGGATAAGTTGACCAGCTGCTTTTCCCATCAAATGAAAATCGGTAGAGACAGTGGCAATACCCTTGAGAATAATTTTCTTTAACGGGATTTCATTATAAGAGATAACCCCTACTTCTTTGCCTACCTGTAATTTTTGCTCCAGAATTTTTTCAATCAATAGTACCAGGTCTCTTTCCATTACATTGATATAAGTTGTTCCTTTTTCAATCACGCTATTTTCAATTTCATGAATCACGGAGAAATTAAATGCATATTGATGGCAGAATCGCTTAAGACCTTTAATAATCTCGTCCGGGTAATAGGTGTGCTCAGGAAAAATCAATTTAATGGAATGATACTTTGAAAGTTGGGGTAAAGCCTGCTCCATCGCTTCATAGATATTCTTCTCAAAGTTTTCATACACCGCAGCATATTCACCTTTTATCTGCGGAATTAATTTATCCAGTAGTAACAGCTTGTCTTTCGGCAGGGTATCAATCAATTGATAGGCATGTTCATGACCTTCAATAAAATGAGGGATAATGACATAATGTGAATAGGCGCCTATATGACGGGCTAACAGTTTTTTAAAAATTGAAAAGTCGTTGTTGTAAATATAAAAGTCGATAGAAGCTTTATCGCCTACTGTAGCAGCAAACGCATCATAAATGATTTTCTTGTGTTCACTCAGTTTATTAAATAACAAAAAGACCTTCAACTGTTTTTCGATATCATTGGTTTTGATAAAGAAGCCCTTACCTGGCACTGACCCAAGTAAGGGCTTCTTTATCAAAACCAATGATATCGAAAAAC
>DAOOCD010000077.1:0-13972 GCA_035408225.1 Cyclobacteriaceae bacterium
CAATGTTATTCCTACGGATAACAATATGTATGGTGAGTTTGCCAATCGGTTAGATGACAAAGCCATGATTTCTAAAATGGAGAACAAAAACTTTTATGAAATCACCCTGTCAAACAAAGGCGGATTGATTATGCCCGTTATAATTGAATGGACCTACAAAGATGGAAGCAAGGAAATCGAAAGACTACCTGCCGAAATCTGGCGTATCAATGAAACGAAGGTGACGAAAGTGTTTGCTAAGGATAAAGAAGTAGTGAATGTTGTAATCGATCCGTTAAAAGAAACTGCCGATATCAGCATTGAAAACAATACATTCCCGAAAGGGAATCAACCCAGTAAGTTTGACGAATTGAAGAAAAAGGGGAAATAAACAAGTATCCAGCCTTTTTACAGATTTATAGCAATTATATAGTTGACCAGCGGAGTAGACTATTCCGCTGGTCTTTTTATTTTTGTCATTGGATTTTTTTGAAACTACCGCTCGTATGAAAAAATGGACTTCTCTCGTTGCCTTATTGATTCTTACTCTGCCATTGCTGGCTCAGCAAACATGGCAAGGCAAATTTGAACAACTCGATCAGCAATTACCTACTCCTAACAGTTATCGTTCTGCCTCCGGTGCCCCGGGTGTAAACTATTGGCAACAACGTGCCGATTATGATATTGACGTGGAGTTAAATGAAGATACTCAGTTAATCACCGGCAAAGAGACAATCACGTATCACAACAATGCGCCTGAAGTACTTCGCTACGTATGGCTGCAGTTAGATCAGAACAATCTTTCCAACGGCAACATGACTGACAAAACGGAAAATAACCGCGTGCGCGATTCCATTCCGATTAAGTTCTTTCCACTTGCCTCGGATACCTATGGCTATGAGGGTGGTTTTAAAATCAAATCCGTAAAAGACGCTGCCTCAGGAAAAGATCTTTCCTACACCATCAACTTAACGATGTTGCGGGTTGATTTGCCGGCTGGCCTGAAAACAGGTGAGAAATACAGCTTCAAAATTGAATGGAGTTATATCGAGAAAGATCGCATGAAATTCAGCGAACGCGGTGGCTATGAATTCTTTCCTGCCGATGGTAATGCACTATATACAATAGCACAGTGGTTCCCCCGCATGTGTGTATTCGATGATTATGAGGGCTGGCAAAACAAACAGTTTATCGGACAGGGCGAGTTTGCTCTTGTGTTTGGAAACTACCGGGTGCGTATCACGGTACCTTCCGATCATATTGTAGGAGCCAGCGGTATGCTTCAGAATCCTAAAGATGTTTTGACAAAGGAACAGATCGAACGATTTGAAAAAGCAAAGAAGACGTTTGATGCCCCTGTCTTTATAGTAACCGAAGAAGAAGCGAAGAAAAAGGAGAAAGAGCGCTCTAAGAAAAAAAGCACCTGGGATTTCTATGCAGAGAACGTACGCGATTTTGCCTTCGCTACTTCCCGTAAATTCATCTGGGATGCAATGGCTGTGAAGGTAGGCGACAAAACACCACTGGCCCAATCGCTGTATCCAAAAGAAGGAAATCCGCTTTGGGCGAAAGAATCAACAAAGGCGATAAAGAACACACTGGAAATTTATTCAGCAAGAACGTTTGATTATCCTTACCCGACAGCTTATTCAGTACATACTGCCAATCAGGGCATGGAGTATCCCATGATCTGTTTTAATGGTGGCCGTCCGAAAAGCGATGGCACCTTCTCGCAACGCACTTATGAAGGTATGGTAGGTGTAATCATTCACGAGGTGGGTCATAACTTCTTTCCGATGATTGTGAATTCCGATGAACGCCAGTGGAGTTGGATGGACGAAGGATTAAACTCATTCCTCGAAAGAGAAACAAAACGCGAACGTTATCCGGATGTAAATATCAATTGGGGTTCACCCAAGGGGTTGTCAGGCTACATGCGTGGTGATAAGAATATGATGCGCCCGATTATGTGGCAATCAGATGATATACCCGGGGCTGACTTTGGTCCCAATGCTTACGGCAAACCTGCCGCTGCTTTAACCTTATTACGCGAAACGGTAATGGGTCCGGAACTTTTCGACAAAGCGTTTAAGGAATATTCTAATCGTTGGGCTTTCAAACATCCCAAGCCCGCAGACTTTTTCCGTACCATGGAAGATGCTTCGGCTGTTGATCTTGATTGGTTCTGGCGCGGTTGGTTTTATACTGTCGACAATGTGGATGTAGAATTAGATGAAGTGAAATGGTTTAAAGTAAAGGCTCAAACCCAGGACCTGGAGAATAAAAATTTAAAAACTAAAACCGGTGATCTCGCAGCTAATGCATCAAAGGGAAAGCCTACTGACTTTAGCAACGGGCCACAGGAACTTACCATGGTTAATACTGCCGAAAATCAATATGGCGAGTTTAGAAACAGGCTAAATAATGATGAAGTGCGGCAAAAATTAGCAGATAAAAATCTTTATGAAATCACCTTGAAGAACAAGGGCGGGCTCGTGACTCCGGTAGTTATTGAGTGGACGTATAAAGATGGCAGCAAAGAGATTGAACGCATCCCTGCCGAAATCTGGCGCCTGAATGAAAAAGAAGTAAAGAAGGTATTCATTAAAGACAAGGAAGTAACCAACGTAGTGATTGACCCTACAGGCGAAACCGGAGAAGTCAACATGAGCGATAATGTTTTCCCCAAGAAGCCTGCAGAAAACAAATTCGATGAGCTGAAGAAGAATTAATACATAATGCTTGATGCTGGTTTTCTGGAATTTCAGAGACTGGTATCAGGCAACCTCATTTACCGTAATGGTGTGTTTGTGAAGTGGCCAGACTTTTGAAACTGCTGATATTCCTCATGTTTCATTCAAATTTTTCTTGTGTCATCTGATTTTTGTTATTACTGCCAAGGTCCCTTCTGTTTAAGTTGATAGAAGCGTTTGCCATCAAATCGATAGAGACCTTGTCCAGTGCCCCACCACATATTTCCTGACTTATCTTGATACATACTTTGAACACAACAATTTAAACCGTCAGCAGGCGTAAACACGGTAAACGCTTTTGGATTTGGTAAGGGGACAGAAGGGTCAAATCGCGTGGTACTGCCTCGGGCTGTAACCCAAATAATCCCCGACTGTTCTATATAGATGCCCCAAAATTCAGTGCCGCCTAACCCGTCTTTGGCGGTGTATTCAGTTAAAGTTTCCCCATCATATTTGCAGATGCCGTTCTTCATTGTAAACCATATGTTCCCAGCTTTATCTTGTGCTATGCCTCCTGCATAGTTTTCCCCTAATTCTTCCTTTCCTGCAATATTGGTAATTGTTTTACCATCATAGCGAAAAACACCTTTATTCGAAGAAGCAAACCAGATGTTGCCACTTCTGTCTTCCATAATGCCAGCAACATTGATAGTGGCAAGTTGCTTAAATAATGAAAAACTTTGACCACCATGGCGATCGGCAGATGGGTCATAGAGGAATACACCACCATGTGTGCCTACCCAAATAGTACCCAGCTTGTCAATAAGGATGCTTTTTCGACTTATATCGATATGGCTAAGGCCATCTTTTTGATTGTAGTTTCTAAAGGTTTTTCCATCATATTTATAAACACCCTGGTCAGTCCCAAACCAAAGATTTCTATTTTTATCTTCATTAATAGCATAAACAGAGTTGCTGATAAAACCATCAGGATTGGAAAAGTAAGTCAACGCTTTTCTATCATATCTCACTACACCATCGCCTATGGTACCAAACCATAAATCTCCTTTCGAATCCTGAAAAATACTTCGGATGTATTGACTGACCAGGGTAGTATCAAAATCGGGAGCCAAAAGAGCTGGCTTTAAGTTTCTTATTACTGTTGGACTTGGTTTGGAAGTATTTGGGTTGTTAAGTGTGTTTATTTTTTCTTGTCCACAGCAAGAAGTAAAAATAGACACCCAAAAAAGTGAGAGAAATATCAGTTTGTTTATATTCGTCATGTTGTCAAAGTTAGTTCAATCCTTGCTGTAAGTTTGCACTGTCCCCATAGCATTGCAGCTAGCATCCGTCAAACTTCAGATCAACAACAATCTTTATTTCATCAGAAATAAATCCATCCTTCAGATTAGAAAAAATAGTTTTCGAATTATAGATAATATCCCACTTCGTGCGGTCGATAGTTATTTCCGCCTTGATGTTTGCCGCTTCACCCTTTCGTGTTATAGTGGCTGGAAATGTAATCATGTTTGTAATTCTCTTTAGGGTTAGCAAGCCGGTTACATTAACTTGCTGCACATCGCCAGTTTTTGATTCTGGAATAATTTTTAGGATTGAAAAATTTGCACGCGGATATTTTGACACAGCAAAAAAATCCTCCGACCTTAAATGATCTTCCAAGTCTTTGGCACTGCTCTCAGGCTTTATATCGACATTTTTAATAGTGTTCATATCAAGTACAAACTCACCCTGCGTGATAAGTCCCGATGCGGAGGTGGTAATGGAGCCCGAGATAAACTTAATAGTGCCCTCATGACCACCGCCAACCAGTGGCTTACCGATCCATTGCAATTTGCTTTCCGAAGTAGACAAAGTCGAAACCTTATCAGCCCATGACTTGCCCAACCAAAATAACCTGGCATCGTTTGTAGTTAAGAATAGAATTTCAGATTGTGCCTGGGCCGCACAGGCGGCAAACATCAGCATTGCGAAAAGTGTCCTCATATCTTTTGTTTATGGTTTTTCACAAACCTAACGTCAGTGTTGGTGGCCCGATGAAAAGCAAGTGTAAAAAAGTGTTAAATGAACGTAAATCCTTGTTGTAGCCCCATTAACGATACTACCTTTACCGTATGAAGTGCAAGTATTTGATGGTAATTGGATTGGTGGCCTTGAGCGCCTTCCTGCTTTCGGCAGGGTCAATCATCACTCAGCCCGATCCGACTACATTTCCTCAAAAAGAAGTAGCTATCGCAGTTCGAAATGTAGGTCACTTACTGATGCTGCACGCGGGCGACTCTGTTTCCAGAATTTTACCGGTGAAACAAATTGATGAGCATACGTACCGGCTTGAATTTGGAAGTTCATTTAGGTTTGTGCCTGATTCCCTGATAAACATTGTTGAGCAAAGCCTGGCAGCAACCTCCGTTTCGATGCCTTATACTGTTAATGTGCTGGAATGTTTTTCTGACCAAATTGTTTATGGCTTCCAGATCGGCAAAAAAGAACAAACCACCTTGGTGCCTTGTCTCGGGCGCGAACAACCCACGGGTTGTTACATTATTATGATTTCCTTTTTGCCTGACAGCCACCGTGTAACTTCCAATTCATACCTGTTTATATTGGCGCTTGTAAGTTTAGTGATTGTAGGTTTCGTGGGCCGAAGCTATTTACAAATAAACAAACCTGTTGTTAATGATACACAAAGCATTGTGATTGGCGCCTTTAAGTTCTACGAAGAGAGACGGCAATTAAAGTTTAACCAAAATCATATTGATCTTTCCGATAAAGAAGCGCGTTTACTAAAAATTTTCATCACTCATAAAAATGAATTGGTTTCCCGAAGCCAGTTGATGAAGGAAGTATGGAACGATGATGGCGCGCTGGTTAGCCGAAGTTTGGATGTTTTTATTTCACGACTAAGAAAAAAACTGAAAGACGACCCCAACATTCAAATCATGAATGCCCACGGGTTGGGATATACTTTATCGGCTTAAGCCGAAGCCATCAATTTTAACACTTTGTCGAGATCAACATTCCCTCCGGAGAGAATGATCCCTACTCGTTTCCCCTTAAATCTCTTTTTCTCCTTCAGCAAGGCTGCCAGAGGTACAGCACACGAGGGCTCGATAATAATTTTCATTCGCTCCCAAACCATTCGCATCGCTGCGATAATTTGTTCATCGCTAACAGTAATCACTTCACTCACTAATTCGCGGATGATCGGAAACGTTTTATCGCCAAGCGTTGTGAGCAAGCCATCGGCAATGGTTTGAGATTGGGCTTGTTCAATTTTTCCGCTCTGCATGGATCGATAAGCATCATCAGATCCGGCTGGTTCGCCAGCAATCACTTTTGTTTTAGGTGAAAAATATTTTGCCGCTAAGGCTGTACCGCTCAACAAACCACCGCCCCCTACCGGGGCCATGATTACATCCAGATCTTTTATTCTCTCAAACAATTCTTTAGCGGCTGTGGCCTGCCCGGCAATCACTTCATAATTATTGAACGGGTGTATTTCTGTTGATCCGGTCTTTTTAATTACCTCCGCCAAGGTAGCCTCGCGTGCCTGCAGCGTTGGCTCACATTCAAAAATTTCACCACCATACCCTTTCACCCCACGCTTTTTAATATCAGGCGCAGTGCGTGGCATCACGATATACGATTTGACTCCCAGAATTTTTGCAGCCCGTGCCAATGCCTGCGCATGGTTGCCTGAAGAATGAGTTGCAAGTCCCTTACTAAGTTGTTCTGGTGTAAGTGACAAAGCTGCATTCATGGCTCCGCGCGCTTTGAAGGCCCCCACCTTCTGAAAATTTTCGCACTTAAAAAAAACCTCACAACCCGCCTCATCGTCTATGCTTTGACTGGTGAGAACTGGAGTATGATGAATGTACGGCTTGATGCGCTCATGCGCTTGTTCAATGGTTTGGCGATCTATATTCATATTTTAACCTCACTCCTGGGAGGCTGACCAAAAAGTCCAAATATCAATCGAAGTGTCATCCCGGGCCTGCCTGCTCCACCACCTGGCGGATTCGGCAAAGGCAGGCTTGACCCGGAATCCCGAATTGTGTGTATTCCGCGGGATCGCGGCTCAAGGCACCGATGACAGCTTGACTTTTTGGTCAGTCCCAGGAGATTCTAATTTTAGTTTATCCTACTTATCAAATTCAATAACGTATGCAGACATATACTCACTCTGAAATCCTTTCTCATTTGTAAACATGTCCTTAAAGAATAAACGGGCCTTCTTTCCTAATCGCACGCATGTGTATTTATTCTGAATGTCTTCGGGTGTATTCATGGGTTGGAGTGACGGATACCAAAGCGTATGCTCCGGAATATCCAACACTTGCTGCGGTTTCGTCCACTGCTGCGAATTATCACCTTCTGTTAAATCCTCATTAAAGTTGAATGAAATATAAATCGCGCTTCCTTTCCAGGATGAACTTTCAACGCGGCCCATCATCATCACCCAGCAATTCAAATAGGTATTCCAACTTACCGAAGGGCCCCAATGAAATTGTTTGTCGGGAGCCGAGGCCGGTCCGCCACCTTCTTCCATAGGTATTTGCAAGGAAGCTACCGGAGCACCAAATCCATCAGGGGCTGCATTAAATCCTTTTCCATCCCAACGCTTTGCTTTGCCTATTGGATTGTCGAGATCTGATAGTTTTATTCTGGCTACACTAATACACTGCCCACTCCATTCCTTTACGGGATCGTAGGTCGCTGAATCATATACCCCGGGATATCCATACTCGCCATAAAACAAATACAGATATTCTCCACTGGCTACAGCCGAAGGATCGCCCACACCACCGGCAAACGTATTAGACGTGTTATGTGGTTTTAAAATCATACGTGGCTGAAGATCTTCAATAAATATTCCCCGGTTATCCCAACTGTAGCCGCCATTGGTGGATTTCATTATCCCGATGCGACATACCGCAGCCGGGGAGGTAGTGCCCGTTAATCCCTGTGGCCAATATTTATAAATGTATCCCTGACCGGTCTTCTCATCGTAAGGAAAATTTTGTGGATAATTTTCATTGTGATAAACGGCATACAAGGTTTTCCCTGAAGGATCTTTCGAATCCTGATACACAGTTTCAAACCAGACTGCACCATGTAACCCTTCTTCTGTTGGCTTCACATTTTTTGGCATCTCGGGCATAATGAGATCTTCAAACTTATTGGCGAAGGCTTCGTCAGCATTCGCACCATTGCCAAAACGCAAGTTGTCAGAATATCCCCACAAGGTATCTTCACCATACTTGCCGGGGAAGATTCGAAACGTATCACCCACCCAAACCTCGGCCATGTTACAATCCACAAACGAATTGAAGAGAAATTTCTCCGTTGGTGTCAATTTAAAGGTGGGGGTCTTCACACTCTCTGCTTTGTCAGTGCAGGAAGCAACAGCAATCATGGCGCTAATCAGAATGCCTCCCAATAGGTGTTTTTCCAGATTGATAATTTTCATAGGTAGTACATTAGAATCTTAAAATATGAATTTAGTTTACAGGATTGAAATCATGTTTGTGTTAATTACACCAAAGGCGCAAATACTAATTACGAACCCACGTTACTTTATCCGCAATTGGTTTTCTTCGGCCATCCGGCACGGCCCCTTTCGGTATCCCTATGTGTAAAAAGCCACAGAGTTTATCTTCGTTGCCTAATCCAAAAAATGATTTTGCCTCTTCAAAGTTGGTGATACCCCCCGTACTCAGGTAGCAACCTACGCCATAAGCAGTAGCCGTGAGATACATGTTCTGTACGGCACAAAATACTGCGCCCAGTTCCTCCCATTCCGGCAACCGCTTGCCTTCATCACGTTTCATACCAACGGCAATGACGTGGGAAGATTCCATAGGCTTGGTTTGCAAGGCAAAGTGGCGGTCTTCTTTAAAAGTGCCATTGGCACTGGTTACTTGCTTATAGCACTCACTTTGAAAGGCAGCCAGTGCTTTCAATCCGGTACCGGTAAATACAACAAATCTCCAGGGCTCGGTAAGTTTGTGGTTGGGTGCCCAGTTGGCATTTTCAAGCATTTGCTCAATTACCGAATCGGGGACGATGGCTCCTGTGTAGTCTTTAGGATAGACCGACCTGCGCTGCCGCACTAACTCATTTATTTCTTCTGGGTTAAAATTCATTGGGCATTGATTTTTGGCTAATTTACCTTTTGAATCCCAAACCCCCATGCGTAAATTCTTTGGTGTGTTGCTGTTGGCAACATCGTGTTCTCCGCTTTATGTGCCCAACACACGCAATACTCCTCTCTTTCGCGAACAAGGAGAATTTCAGGGAACCATAAACGTTACAACCGGTTTAGAAGGTCAACTTGCCTATGCGCTGAGTGATCATCTGGCCGTCATGACCAATGGCTCATTCTTCAATCAAAAGATCACCGATCAGCAGGAAGAATATACCCGGGCGCATAAGTTCTTTGAAGGCGGGCTTGGCTATTACAACGTAACGCGAAAATTTCGCTCTGAGCTTTATGTCGGTTATGGAGCCGGTGAAGACACAAGTTTCTCGCAGTACTATTTCTTCACGCCATACTTTGGGCAGAAAGACCTGGTTGCAACTGGTAAGTACAACCGGATTTTTATTCAGCCAACCATAGGTTCAAATAATCGAAAATTTAATATGGCCTTTACCTTGCGTATGTCAATGGTTGATTATACAGAGTTCTCATCGAATGATAATAACCCGTCCTTATCAACTATAACTGTTAAGCCAGACGAAAATGCGCATTTCTTTCTTGAGCCGGCACTTACCGGAAAATTTCCGTTGGTTGGAAATCTTCAGGGAGTTGTCCAACTTGGACTCAATGCTCCGCTGCCAAACGATGCCTATTTTGATTATGTACCATTACAACTCTCAGTAGGCATTCAACTAAACACCGGCAGTCTGCGTACCCGTGTCTATTAAACCCAAACTCGGCCTCTTCGATCTCACCATGATTGTGGTGAGTCTCGTAATTGGTATGGGTATTTTCCGCACACCTGTTGAAGTTGCCAATAAAGCAATCATTCCGGAAATATTTTTTGTTGCGTGGATTGGTGGGGCCGTGATCAGTTTGTTTGGTGCACTCACGTTTGCCGAGATTGGTTCTCGCTACCCGGTAGCCGGTGGCTTTTATAGGATATTCTCCCATTGCTATCATCCGGCTTTTGCCTTTATGGTAAACTGGATGACCGTAATTTCAAATGCAGCTTCAACTGCAAGTGTTGCCATTATCGGAGCCGAATACATTCAACCCATCCTGCTGCCGCAGATGGCACCTGAATCTGCTATTCGCATCATCACTCTTTCCGCGATGGTGATCTTGTATGCAATCAATATGGCAGGGATTAAAATGAGTGCGAGGATGTTGAATGTACTGATGATCATTAAAATCAGTTTAATTCTTTTGTTGATTGCTGCGATCTTTGTAGCTCCGGAACCAGCTGCTGCTGTTTCAACGGGGCCTACTTCGCTAAGCAGCACCGATTGGTTCAAAGCGTTCTGGCTGTGTTTTGTACCGGTGTTTTTTACCTATGGTGGGTATCAGCAAACCATGAACTTTGGCAGTGATGTGCCTAATGCAGTACGCACCATGCCGCGGGCTATCCTTTATGGAATTGCCATTATACTTTCGTTGTACCTGCTCGTTAACTTTTCCTATTTCCGCGTGTTGGGTTTTGAAGGCCTGAAAAACTCAACTACGCTTGCCGCGGATGTTGCCAGGGTTTTGTTAGGTGACAGCGCCTTCAAGATTGTAGCGGTAATCATGTTTCTTTCTGTGATGGCTTATGTCAATGCCTCCATCATGTCGAACCCACGCGTATATTATGCCATGGCCGAAGACAAAGTGTTGCCACCCATTTTCAAAAAAGTAAATAGTCGCACGCAGGTGCAGGAGTTTGCCGTTACAGTGTTTGTCGCTTTTATCGTGCTGACACTCTTCTTTTCATCTTCCTTCACGCAAGTATTAAGCTATGTCATGTTTTTTGACAGCATTAGTCTGATCACGGCTTCGGCTGCTATTTTTGTGTTACGACATCGGGCAAAGAAAGAAGGCAACCCGGAGGGAATTTATACCATGCGAGGTTATCCGTGGATGCCGGCACTTTTTATTATCATTTATACGATGGTAAACATCAGCGTATTAATCTCCAGTCCGCAGGCCTCGTTGATTGGCTTTGTTTTATTTATTTCCGGATTTCCACTTTACCTGATGTTGCGAAAAATTATTAAGTAGACTTACGCAAGCAAGTCAGATTTAGGCGTCTGACGGCTGTTGCAGAAGTATTCAAGCCGTCTGATGCCTTTGCAATTGAACCTTTGCGTAAGTCAACTTATTAAATAATATTTAGAGAAGCCGTACAACACACAACAAGAAATTAAACTGACATGGACTTATCCTACATCCTTAACGAACTGGGCGAAGAGCGCGAAAATTACTTCAACGCTGTGGCTCCACCCATCATTCAATCCAGCAATTTTACTTTCAAGACTGTTGCCGATTTTCGCAAAGCCCTGGCAGATGAATACTATGCCACGCTCTATTCGCGCGGCAACAACCCCACGGTTGATATTCTCCGAAAAAAACTCGCAGCCCTCGATGGAGCCGAAGATGCGCTGGTATTTGGAAGTGGCATTGCCTCCATTGCAGTGCCCATCCTCGCTTTGCTAAATCAGGGCGACCACGTAGTTAGTGTTGCCAAGCCCTACAGCTGGACGATCAAACTGTTTGAGCGACTGCTTCCAAAATTTGGGATCACTACTACGTTTGTTGACGGCACTAATACTGAAAACTTCGCAAAGTCGATTCAGTCAAATACAAAACTCATTTATCTTGAGTCGCCCAATACCTTCACCTACGAATTGCAGGACCTGCCGGCCGTAGCTGCGCTGGCAAAAAGCAAAGGCATTCTTACGATGATCGACAACAGTTACTGTAGTCCCATCAATCAGCAGCCGTATAAAATGGGTATTGATCTGGTGGCGCAATCTGCAACGAAATTTATTGGTGGCCACAGCGATGTGGTGGCCGGTGTGGTAACAGGTTCAAAGACTATCATCAAAAAAATCTTTGATGCCGAGTTTCTAAATATTGGCGGTAACATTTCACCGATGAATGCCTGGCTACTGATTCGCGGCCTGCGTACGTTGCCCCTGCGGTTGCAACGCATTTGCGACAGCACCAAAAAAGTGGTTGATTATCTTGCTGCACATCCAAAAATTGAGCGCGTGATTTTTCCATTCCATCCAAGCTTTAAGCAATATGAACTTGCGAAAAAACAAATGCAGGATGCCGGAGGCTTGTTCAGCATTGTACTGAAAGCTAAAACCCTTGATGAGGTTGAAAAGTTTTGCAATTCCCTCAAGCATTTTTTTCTCGCAGTCTCCTGGGGCGGGCATGAGTCGCTGGTGATTCCCGCTATCGTTGGCGTTCAACCTAAAGATTTCGATGCGGCAAATGAAAACCACCGGCTGGTTCGGATTTATATAGGCCTGGAGGATCCGGATTATTTGATTGCTGATTTGAAGCAGGCGTTAGAGAAGTAGGGAATTATCTTACAATAAGAATATATGCGATAAATTCTACGTAAACTAAAAACAAAAATCTTAATCAGACATTGTATTAGACTATGACGACATTTGAGACACTCACGTTATTCTTTTCACTTCTTGTGAGCTTAGGGACTTTTGTAGCATGGCTCATGACAAGAGAGAAAGCGAACGAAGCGCTTACTATTTCAAAAAAAGCTAATCAAATAGCAATTTCCGCTAATGCCCTTTCAGAAAATGCAAATTCATTATTCAAAGAATCATTAAAACTTTCAAACAGACAATATCAAATATTAGTAGAACCAAATATATCTATTCGTCTTCTTAGCGAAGAGACTTCAGAAGATGGCCATACACAATCTAATTGGGAGATTAAGAATATTGGGAAAGGATCTGCTCTCGATTTAAATATTGATTTTATTTCTTACCAAGTCTATGGAAAACAAGCAAGATATGTATATGAGGAATTGGCACCTAACGTACGTCCTCAACTAGTACTCTCAACTGACCCAAAGTATAGCCAAAAAGAAAAAGGAGAGCATACAACATTTAATATAGAATTACCGGACAGCATGGAAGAACATGTTAGAAACATGTGTTGGATTTGGTTAATCATTACATTTAAGAATGAAGACAAGAGTCAAAAATTCATTCAATTTATTCGACTGCATAGATTTCATAAAGAAGATTGGATAATAGAAATTGATAATCCATCAATACATAAAAATGTTGGTTAAACTTCAATCGGTAGATATAGGCGAGTTCGACTTCTGGACAAAGTATAAGCGACCATGTTCCACTGATTGTTACATTTGACAATAATTAAGTGAAGTCGGGTAACGCACAATAATGAAGACTTCCTTCTACGCGGAGTCTCGCTTCGGACTCCGCGATTTGAAGCGCGGGTATCAGATAATTTTTTATTCTCTAAAGATTGAAATGCGAAGACTCCGATAAGAAAGGATGCGCTAGAGCAATAGAAGGATTACTTCTTTGATAAATTCACCAACTCTCCAATAATCCGTAACCCGTCCAGTGTAAGGTTGGGTTCAATGGAATAGAAAAAATTACTGAGCGATGTAATAGCGGAAGACAAACCGCCTGTCGCAATTACCGGACACTCGGTTTTTAATTCTTCGCGGATTCTGGTAACTACATTTTTAACCAGGCCTTCGTACCCAACCAGAATACCGGATTGAATGGCTGTGACTGTATTTTTTCCAAGTGATGACGCGGGCATTTCCAATGGCACATCAAATAACTTGGCTGTATTTTGCGAAAGCGACCGGATGGCCGTTTTAAGTCCTGGGGCGATAGAGACTCCCAGAATTTTACCTTCGTGCGATACGGTAGTAAACGTTAAGGCAGTTCCAAAATCAACCACGATACACGTCTGTTTGTACTTGAAGTATGCTGCGGCTGCATTGGCCACCAGGTCCGACCCGATTTCAAACGGGTTAAGAATATTCATCGGCAACGATTCATACACTTTGGGCCCCAGCACGACCGGCTCTTTTTCAAAGAGCGTGCGCGAAACATTTTTGATTTTCTCGGTCATGGCCGGCACCACGCTGCTCAGCACAATGGTTTTTACGTGGTTCACTTCGATGCCCGATTCAAAAAAGTAATCACGGATTTTTACCCCAAAATAAAGTTCGGGCAAATCGGGCTTGGAAGAGATCCGCCAGATGTGTTTCCACTCTTCGTTCTTCCACAAGCCTACGGTTATG
>DAOOCD010000078.1:0-7760 GCA_035408225.1 Cyclobacteriaceae bacterium
TCAGTTTTTTACTGGCGGCCTACACCTCCTGGAAACGACTCATTTTATATCAGAAATCAAAATGGCTGATTCGCACCTGGCTGGTGTTTGAATTCTGTCTCTTTATTGTACTTGTTTATGATAGCCTGCAGATCTCAATCCCGGAAACGGCTACCACGCTTATACTTGTAGTTATCGGGCTGTTGGTTATTGTGCTTTCGGCAAACATGCGATGGGTAGCCTATTTAAATTTTAAACAAAAGTGGACCTGCCTATTGCTCCTGCTTTTATCATTCTTCTACCTCGGCTATTTTATTTACACCGTTAGCCGGCTTTCAGAATCCATTAGCGCTGAGTCCCCGGCATTTCTGGATTTTAATAGTCATATCTTCAATTTGTGTTTGTTGGTTTTTGTCTTGGTGTATAGCACTTTTTCTTTTCTGGTTATTCTTTTCAATTTACCAACGTCATCAGTATTCGAACAAAAGCTGGAAGAGGTTGTAAACTTTCAGCGCATAAGTCAATCCATTCAGACTGAGCAAAACGAGGAAAGCGTTTATAATATTTTGCTTGAAAGTTCTGTGAGTTCAGTCTTTGCGGATGCTGCCTGGCTTGAGATACAGAGCGCCAATGATGGACATAAACTCTTTACGTATAAAATCACCGAGAAGGAATCGAAAGATATTCGGGATCATTTAAAGAGTCATAATATCAAAGGAGCACTGGAGCAAAGCAGTGACCGGACAAGAAATCTTTCCAAGCATCTGGCTTCCCTTAAAGGTTCCAGGTTTCGTTCTTTGTTGGCTTTCCCCATTACTGTAAAGGGAGAAACGATTGGTACACTTGCATTACTTAAAGAATTGCCAGAAGGGTTTAATAAAGAAATGACCCGTATTGTGTCAACCTTTGCTAACCAGGCGGGCATTTCCATTGAGAATTTTCGTTTGATGGAAGAAGCCTTCCAGACAGAACGATACAAGGAGGAGCTAAAGATTGCCAAGACGGTGCAAAAGAGTTTGCTGCCCACATCGCTGGAATCGGCTCCCGATTTTGAAATCTATGCCTTTGCCGAATCAGCAGATGAAGTGGGTGGTGATTATTATGACACCTTGCGCATCAATGAAAATCAGGTGGCGCTGATTATTGCTGATGTATCAGGTAAAGGAACTACGGCAGCGTTTCATATGTCGCAAATGAAGGGAATCTTCCATAGTCTTGCTCAACTGGAATTAAACCCTAAGGAATTCATGGAACGTGCCAATCGCGCTTTAGTTTTTTGCCTCGAGCGGGGTTCATTTATTTCAGCCACTTATTTTGTTGTGGATTCACAAACAAAAACGATCCGATACTCAAGGGCGGGCCATTGCCCGGTCTTGTACTTCAAGGCTAGTACAGGAACAACAGAATTTTTGAAAGATAAAGGCACAGCCTTGGGCATGGTGCGCAGCCGAGATTACTGTAAATATGTAGAAACAAATGAAATTCCATATGCCCCGGGCGATATCATGGTGCTATATACCGATGGTATAACGGAGGCTAAAAATCAAAAGGGGGAAGAATTCGATTATCCCCGACTGGAAGCTGCGCTGAAAGAAGTAACCGATAAAAGTTCCCAGGAAATTGAAAAACATATCATACAAAGGCTCTACGAATTTTCAGGATCGTCTGAAATAAATGATGATTATACGTCTATGACAATAAAGTTCAAATGAGAGGGAGAACATTAAAAATTTTAAACCGTTTAACTAACTGAAACATGGTTCACATCAAACGACTACAGGAAGATGGAGCAGACATAATCTCGGTAATTGGAGAAATTGATGCAAGTTCTTCCATTGAATTGGACCTCACCATTGCAAAGAGTCTGGGGGAAGGCTATAGAAAAATTCTCGTGGATTGCAGTGCCCTTGAATACATTTCTTCAGCTGGGTTGGGGGTTTTTATGTCGTATATCGAAGAGATGAAAGATAAAAATGTGCCACTGGTGTTGTTTGGTATGAAGGAGAAAGTGGCTAATACATTCAGTATCCTGGGGTTGGCGGATTTACTCTTTATCCGGGATACGAAACAGGAAGCAAAGAAGCTGGCGGATGAGCTATCAGTATAACATAGGGTGCAGCCTTAGCAATTTGAAGGGCATACGGGAGTTTATCAGAAACTCCCTGAAGGACCAGAATGTGCCCGAAATTGAAATGAGTGCTATTGTATTGGCACTTGATGAAATGTGTTCCAACCTGATGATTCATGCTCATCACTGTAATCCAGACCATTTGCTCGAGCTTCATGTGGATGTTCCAACGCGTGGGAAATTCATTTTTGAGATAATCGATGATGGATCTGTATTTGATATCAACGAATTTCATGAGCCGGAATTGGATAATCTGGTCCATCAAAAAAGAAAGGGTGGGTTGGGGATTCGCCTCGTAAAGGCCATTATGGATAATGTAGAATATCTTAAGAGAAACGATAAAAATGTATGCCGCCTGACCAAGCAACTCAAGGTGGATTGAAGCCTGTTCCGGTTTTGCTACGTCCTTAAATTTCCAGCCGAAAAACCCTATTTTTGCAATCCTATTATTTGAGGGAGCTGCTGTCTATGAGAAGTAATTTTCTGGTCCTTGTTTTTTGTAGTCTGATTTCATCTTCTTTTGGGCAAACCAAAGAGCAGCCTAAATCCTTGCCTCTATTCACGGTTGGGGAAACAACGGTTACCACCGATGAGTTTTTATATACATACCGCAAGAACCATCAGAACAACACGGAAGACTTCACCGAAAAGAAAGTAAATGAATATTTGGATCTCTTCATCAATTTTAAATTAAAGGTTGCCGAAGCCCATGCTCGTGGGCTAGATACTACTGCCAAATTCAACGCGGAATTCAAAACGTATCGCGAAGAGTTAAAGAAACCGTATCGTACGGAGCCCGATGCATTGGAAAAACTAACCCAGGAAACCTATCAGCATTTAACAGAAGAGATAAGAGCGGCCCACATTCTTATTGCGGTGAAGGCTGACGCACCACCAACAGACACTTTAGTAGCTTATCAGAAAATTTCGGAAATAAAAAGACGCGTTGATAGTGGTGAGGATTTTGAAAAATTAGCAAGGGAACTTTCTGAAGATCCCTCCGCTAAATACAATGGCGGAGATCTTGGTTATTTCACGGCATTGCAGATGGTATATCCTTTTGAGGAGGCGGCCTATAATGCACCAGTTGGTGGATTGTCACCCATTGTTCGAACTCGCTTTGGCTATCATTTGATTAAAGTAAAAGATCGCAAGCCAGCCCGTGGTGAAGTGGAAGTATCGCATATTTTGATTCGCACCGGTACAGGGAACGATGGTAAAGTTAAAAGCACCGCATTTTCAGTTTATGATCAATTAAAAGGCGGAAGAAACTGGGATGAAGTATGTAAGGAGTATTCAGAAGATGCAAATACAAAAGACAATGGCGGTCGACTAAAGCCTTTTGGTGTTGGTGCGCTGGCCTCTGTTCCGGAATTTGAATCGATGGCGGTTTCACTGCAACAACCTGGCGAAATTTCTGATCCGTTTCAATCTTCAATCGGGTGGCATATCATTCGCCTCGAGAAAAAAATACCATTGCCGGGGTACAAGGAAATGGAACCTTCTTTAAAGCGCAGGGTAAGTAGAGATGAGCGATTGCAATTATCGCAACAGGCATTGAGTGCCAAACGTAAAAAGGAGTATTCGTTCACCGAGGATAAAGATGCTAAGCAAAGTTTACTTTTATTGGCTGACTCCAGCCTTATCCGGGGCTTATGGAAATACCTGGGGGAAAAAGAAAAATTGAATACGAGATTATTTTCTATTCAAAATAATCCTGTAATGATTTCAGATTTTGTCGCCTATGTTATGGCAAATCAGAAGGTGACTAATTTAACTCCAACAGGTTATATGAACCAGCTTTATGAAAATCTGGTAGATGAAAGAATTCAGATTGCTGAAGAGGAAGAATTAAAAAAGAAATATCCCGAATACAACAGTCTTCTTACCGAGTATCGGGAAGGTATTTTATTGTTTGAAATAATGGAGACAGAAGTTTGGAACAAAGCATCTGCCGATACGTTGGGGCAACGGAACTACTATCAGAATAATAGAAATACCTATCAGGCCGGAGATCGCATTGAGGCCCGGATTTTTGCCGCTCAGGATAAAACAATCCGTGACGAAATTATCAGTAAAATAAACAAGGGCGACACCTTGACAGATGCGGACTTGAAGAAGTTTAAGTCTATCCAGAAATATCGGGTTTACGAAAAGAAGGAAAACAAGATAATTGACCGGATTAGCTGGTCAACGGGTCTTCATGAAACAGAATCGGACGGACTATTCTATCTTGTGGAGGTTAAGCAATTGGTTCCGCCAGGTATCCGTAGTTTTGACGAAGCCCGTGCCCAGGTGATTTCTGATTATCAGGATTATCTTGAAAAGAGTTGGGTTCGTCAACTTCGTGAGAAATACCGCGTGAAAATCAATAATAAGGGCAAGAAATTCGTTTTAGCAGAGTTAACAAAAAAATGAGATTTCGAAATTTGTATTTAAGGGCAGGAGCAGCTAAAGCAATCATTGTATTGGTAGGTCTCTTTCTTTTCAATTGCGAATTTATCCGAATGAAGAATGAGAAAGCCGAGACAGAAAATGTTCGTAAAGTGGTGGCCCGGGTGCACAATTCATTTTTGTATCAGGATGAATTAATCGGGATCATCCCCACAGGAACAATCAGCGAAGACAGTGTAGCACGTGTAACTGCTTATGTGAATAGCTGGATCCGTAAGCAACTCGTGATTAACGAAGCGATGAAGAACATTGACATCAACGAAGCTGAAGTGGAAAGAAAAGTGTTGGATTATCGCTACAGCCTGATTGGGTATGAATATCAGAATTATTACATCAAGAAGAATCTTGACGATAGCGTATCAGACAAAGAAATTGAAGTTTACTATAAAGAACGGCTAGATAATTTTATTCTAAAGCAAAATATTATTCAGGGTACTTATATCAAGGTGCCAAAGGAAGCGCCCAGAACCAAACGCGTTAAGGAATTGATGTATTCTAAGAAAGAGAAGGAAATAGCTGAACTAAAATCCTATTGCCTCAGTTTTTCGGCTGCGTATCACTTGGCTGACTCTTCATGGATTGAGTTTGATAAGTTGGCTGTGAACTCACCCCTGGCCGAGATCCCGAACAAAATTCAATTTCTGCGGAGTTATAATTATTACGAGACAAGTGATGATGAGTTTTTGTATTTCCTTAAAATAGATGCTTATAAAATTTTGGATAACGTGTCCCCGCTCGAATTCGTAAAAGAGGACATTAGAAACATTATATTAAATAAAAGAAAAGTTGAACTTGCGAGAAAATTGGAAGACGATGTGTATGAAAATGCCGCTAAAAGAAAAGATTTTGAGGTTTTTAACCAGTAGTTTGCTAGCAGGGCTTCTATTTTTTGTGTTGCCGGCTGGCGCTCAAGACACAGGCTTTGTGGTAGATAAGATCATTGCGAAGGTCGATAATTATATAGTGTTAAAGTCGGAACTGGAGATAGGCTATCAGGCTTACTTATCAGAGGGTAACCCAGCTTCTGAAGAGGCGCGTTGTGAATTATTTAACCGACTTATATTAAATAAACTCATGGTTGCCAAAGCAGAAATTGACTCGGTCGTGGTTTTAGACTTAGAGGTGGATAACAATACAGAACAAAGAATGGCCATGATCTTACAGAGTTCCGGAAATTCTCCTGAACAATTGGAAAGAGTATACGGTAAATCCATGGAGCAAATCAAGCTGGAATTACGGGATCAAATCCGGGAGCAATTGATTGCACGAGAAATGACTTCTCGCATTACAAAAGGTCTTACGGTAACTCCTGCGGAGATCAAGAAGTTTTATAATAAAATTCCGCAAGACAGTTTGCCCTTTTATTCTTCGGATGTAGAGGTGGCCCAAATCGTAAGAATTGCCAAGGTAAGCGCATCCCAGGAAGATGAAGCAAGAAAAAAGTTGTTGGATTTGCGCGAGCGTATCTTAAAGGGCGAAAGCTTTGCAGAGTTAGCCATGAAAAATTCGGAAGACCCAAGTGCCCAGTATAATGGTGGAGATTTGGGCTATGTTGGTCGTGGAGCGATGGTGCCACAATTTGAAGCCATGGCCTTTAGGCTAAAGGTGGGTGAGATTTCGCAACCCTTTAAGTCTGATTTTGGATTTCACATTTTGCAATTGCTAGATCGGAGAGGCAATGAATATCATTCAAGGCATATCTTGATTTCGGCAGTCCCCTCTAAAGAAGATATTGCGCTGGCTGAAAAATATCTGGATAGCCTTCGTTCAAAAATTATTATAGACAAATTGAATTTTGAACAGATTGCAAAAGAATATTCAGACGATGAAATGACCAAGGGTATGGGGGGCTTCTTTACGGATGGGGATGGATCCACCAAAATCTCTATGCGCGATATCGATCCTGTTGTTTACCTGAATATTGACACTATGAAAGTTGGCAATATTTCCAAGCCACTTCAATACAGAACTGATGATGGCAAGGATGCAGTTCGAATACTTTATTTTAAAAAGAAACTGCCCCCACATGCCGCTAACCTAAAGGATGATTGGAATCGTATTCAATCTGCAGCCCTGGCAGAGAAAAAAGATAAGGCTCTTGATAAGTGGTTTATAAAGGCCCGTCAGGACGTCTTTATAAATATAGATCCTACTTATAGTTACTGTAAAATTATGGAGTAGTGCCGCTGGTGTACTTCTTTTCATTGGGCACCACATAAAACATGTATCTTTCGTTAAACATAAAGTATGGCGCAGAATTTTTCGAATGACGTAGAGGCCGCGGATGCACTGAAGCAGGCCTATCAAAAACTGAAAAATGAAATCGCTAAGGTCGTGGTAGGCCAGGATGATGTCGTGAAACTTGTTCTCACCGGAATATTTTGTCAGGGCCATTCATTACTAGTAGGCGTGCCAGGTTTAGCTAAAACACTTCTGGTACAAACAATTGCAACCTCACTCGATCTGCAATTCAAAAGAATTCAGTTTACGCCTGACCTGATGCCTTCTGATATTGTTGGGGCAGAAACCATGGATAAGGAGCGGAACTTTCAATTTGTGAAGGGTCCTATTTTTGCCAATATTATTTTAGCGGATGAAATCAACCGTACGCCACCCAAAACACAGGCCGCTCTTTTGGAATCGATGCAAGAATATGCCGTAACGATTGCCGGAAATCAATACAAGTTACCCCGTCCCTTCTTTGTATTAGCCACTCAAAATCCTATTGAGCAGGAAGGCACCTATCCGTTGCCGGAAGCTCAACTGGATCGCTTCATGTTTAATATTTTTCTAGATTACCCATCGTATCAGCAGGAAGTGGACATAGTTAAAAACACGACAGCCGATGACGTATTAAAAGTTTCAAAGGTTCTTACGGCCGATGAAATTGTGTCGTTTCAACATTTAGTAAGACGGGTGCCTATTGCTGATAATGTAGTGGAGTACGCAGTAAAGTTGAGTCAGGCTACCCGACCCGGCCCGAACGGTTCTGCGCTTGCCAATGAATTTCTGGAGTGGGGTGCGGGCCCGCGGGCATCACAATATTTGGTGCTTGGAGCTAAGTGTAATGCCTTAATTAACGGGAAGTACTCTCCGGATATTGAAGATGTACAGGCTGTAGCAAGGCCTGTCCTTCGTCATCGGATTGTTCGCAACTTTAAAGCTGAGGCTGAAGGAATGACTGTGGATAATCTGATTG
>DAOOCD010000078.1:7860-13884 GCA_035408225.1 Cyclobacteriaceae bacterium
TTGGAAATAAAAACATCCATCGATCGCCCCAGAAAATAATCATCGTTACCCCAAACGGCTTTTAAGATTTCTTCGCGCTTCAATACGCGGTCTTTGTTTTGGCAAAGCAATTTTAAAACTTCAGCTTCTTTTTGAGTAAGTGTTTTTTCTCCCGTGCTATGATGTAAGGTGAAGTTGTGACAATCGAAACGGAGATCTCCTAACGTAAATTCTTCTTTAGGTTGCAAATTGATTCTTCGAAGAAATACCTCAATTCTCAGGCAAAGCTCTTCCATACTAAATGGTTTGATCAGATAGTCATCGCCACCACTTTGAAACCCGGCAATCTTATCTTCAAGCATGGATTTTGCTGTAACAAAAAGAATAGGAATCTGCTGGTTCTTTTCTCTAATCTGCTGGGCAAGCGTGAACCCATCTTTTTTAGGCATCATCACATCGAGAACACACAAATCAAATTCCTTTTCTAAAAACGTGATTAGGCCATCGTCTCCATTGCTACACAGCGTTACATCATAGCCCTTAATACCCAGATTATCTTTAATGACAAACCCCAGGTTCGGATCATCCTCCACTAACAGAATTTTTGCATTCATGCTTTTACTAGTGGTAATACGATTGAAAAGCAACTTCCGTTGCCCCGCTCACTGGAAACAGTAATTTTTCCTTTATGTGCTTCAATTATGAGTTTCACATAACTCAGGCCCAAACCAAAACCCTTTACATCATGAACATTGCCTGTGGGCACACGATAAAAACGATGAAATATTTTCCTTTGATCTTCCGGCCTGATTCCAATTCCATTATCCTGAATTTTGAGAAGGATGCTGCCATTTGTATTGGATGTATGTAGTTGAATTTCCGGGCGGTTGTTATTGTACTTTATGGCGTTATCCAGAAGATTGAAAATCACATTAACCAAATGAAGTTTATCCGCCATGATTTTAGTTTGATTAGCTTCCAGTTGGAGTTTGATGGTTGCTTTAGAAGCCAACGAATTATTAGCTACTGCCTCCTGAATTAATTCATGAAGATCCTGTTCTTCTTTTTTAAGACCAATATCTTCCTTTTCAAGCCGGGCCATCTGAAGTACCCGTTCAACTTGTTGTTTCAAACGTTGACTCTCGTTTTCGATAATGGTTGCGTAGTTTAACAAACGCTCCGGGGTGTTTACAATCAATGGATCTTTGAGCACGGAAGTGGAAATAGCAATGGTTGACAATGGTGTTTTGAACTCATGTGTCATGTTATTGATAAAGTCTTTTTGGATTTCTGATAATCGTCTCTGCTTGAGAATAACGAATAGGGTATACACAAAGAAGAAAATCACAATCAAAAGAACGATTGAGGAAAATCCCCAAATACCCATTTGGCTTATAAGATTGGCTTCTACCATGGGAAACTGCACACCAAAGTAATAACCATCATTTTTCCAGGCTGGTAACTCTGTAAAGTTGACCAGTGTAGAGGCTTTTTTTGGAGATACATGATTGCCACCTTTCATGCATTGATTCACGCAATCGTAAACACCATATTCAAAATCGGCTTTTATGTGCCGCTTTTCAAATTCGGTAAGCAGTAAAAACTCCAGCAGGTTATTATCGATAGGGCCATTCACCAGAACAACGAAATAGTTGGTTGAAAGCTGAGTTACAGGATTGTTGGCTGGTGAAGGAGTTTTGGAGATCTCAAGGATTTTAGAGGCTACGCTGGTAAGCGCGGATGTTACATCGCGGTTAAACTGGTTTTCGCGTAAATCGAAAGCTTTGCGTACCCAGTAAATCTGGGTAGCAGTAATACCTGCAATGCTGATGGCGGCAAGAATGATGACAATCCGTAAGGTTAAGCGACTCACCTTGTAAAGGTAAAGAGTATTTAATGCCGTAATTTGAAGATTAACAAGTCCTTAACACTTTTTAGGCCTTTGTTAACACATGGTCTGGTTTTTGAGTCGGATGTTTGTAAGGTTCAAAAGAACGATTTAAGTTTACCCTAAATTAATGAAGAAATGAAAAAATTACTCTTTATCGCTGTTTTAACTGCTTTTGCAGGAGTTGCCGTAGCCCAACAAGTGCCACCAACTACAATTAATAAGAATGAAGTAAAGACGGATGTGGCAGTTTTTGCCTGGGATAATACATCTCACGATTTTGGTAAAATCAAGCAAGGAACCCCTGTAACTCATGAGTTTAAATTCACCAACTCGGGTAAGGTGCCCTTGGTGATTACCAATGTTCAGGCCTCTTGTGGCTGCACTACTCCAGACTGGTCAAAAGAACCGGTTATGCCAGGTGGTCAGGGATTTATTAAAGCAACTTACAATGCTGCTTCAGCTGGCGCTTTCAGCAAAACTGTGACGGTAACTGCAAATATCGAAACGGGATTTGTTCAGCTTACAATCAAAGGAGAAGTACAAGCCGCTCAAACAGGTAAGTAATTCCAAAAAAAGTTAATAAAAGAGGTCAGGATTTCCTGACCTTTTTTTGTGATCATTAATTACCCCTGGTAATGTGTGTCTATTATATGCTGGCTGATCACTTTATAGATTTCCGCTATGGCGTCCTGTCCTTTCAAAAAATCCAAATGATTATCCAAAATATCTAAATCACCTCGTTTGGCAGGACCAGTCTGCGCCTCTTCCGGACCCATGTATAAACCCTTGCTAATCGTTTCTGTGATCAATGGCTTGAGCCAGTCAAAGTCGAGGCTGTTTTGCTGAAGAATTTCTTTTGAAACGGTCAGCATGTGATTGGTAAAGTTGGAGGCAAACACGGCTGCGATATGCAAAGCTTTACGTTCTTCGGATGCAATTTTTCTTACCTCGTTGCTAATGCTTTTTGCAAGGTGCATCAAAATGTTTTCTGCCTCTTCTGTATGTGTTTCGATAAACAGTGGAATGGTTTTAAAGTCCACTTTGCGATTTTTACTGAAAGTTTGTAGTGGATAAAGTACTCCTAAATGGGGTGTTGCAGCAAACTGCAATTCAGTGATTGGCTGGCTACCCGAAGTATGAACTAAAACCGCATCATCCGGTAAAATTATTTCCTGGGCAATTTTTCTGATTGCATCATCGGTTACTGCTATAATAAAAACTGAAGAATCACTCGTAGAAAAATCAAGTGTTGCTTTTACCTCTGCCTGGTAGAGACGATCAGTAAGTTGTTCAGCATGTTGTGGATTTGGACTATAGACCTCCTTTACAACAAAACCTGCATTATCAAGGGCGGGCGCCAGGTGCCAGGCGAGATTTCCAGAACCAATAAATGAAACAAAATGTGAGGCTGCCATACGATTAAAATTAACTAATTAACTGATATAAATCATCGGTTAATACCAAAAGCCCTGCTTAACTTTCGGCCTGATAAAAATACCATGTCTCTAGCATATACTTCCGTTGCCGAAGCTTTACAGTTGATAAAATCGGGAGATCGTATTTTTATACATGGAAGTGCAGCTACACCGCAGACTTTGTTGAAAGGATTGGCTGAAAATTCTGAACACCTGCGAAACATCGAGCTAATTGCTGTGAGTACCATGGGTGAGTTAGATTTAACAAAACCCGAATTTAAAGACCGGTTTTATTTCAACTCACTGTTTGTTTCAGAAAATATAAGAGAATGTATTAATGGTGAAAACGGTGAATATGTCCCCATTTTCCTCAGTGAGATTTCTAAATTATTTGAAAAGGGAATTTTGCCAATAGATGTAGCACTGATTCATGTTTCGCCACCGGATAAACATGGGTATTGCTCAATGGGCACTTCCGTGGATGTTGCAAAATCTGCCATAAAGCATGCGAAGAAAGTAATTGCTCAGGTTAATCCAAACATGCCCCGTACCCATGGCGATGGTTTTGTACACATAAGCCGACTCCATGCTATTACGGAATGTAATGATGCGTTGCCTCAGTTGGATTACAGTGCTCGCGTTACTGACACCGACCTCATTATCGGAAGGAAAGTGGCTGAACTTGTGGAGGACAGATCTACTCTGCAATTGGGTATTGGCGCTGTTCCGGATGCTGTTTTGAAATCATTGAATCATTGCAAGGATCTGGCAATCCATACAGAAATGTTTTCAGATGGAGTCATTGATCTCGTCAAGAACGGAGTCATTACAAATGCATACAAAAAGAAACATCGTGGAAAAGTGGTATCTGGGTTTGCCATCGGAACGGATAAGCTTTATCGTTTTATTGATGATAACCCTGGGTTTGCTTTATTAGAAGCTGAGTACGTAAATGATACCCGGGTTATTCGCACTAATCCTAAAGTTGTTGCTATCAACAGCGCCATTGAAATTGATTTAACCGGGCAAGTCTGTGCAGATTCTATTGGTACGTATCAATACTCTGGCGTAGGCGGACAGATGGATTTTATCCGCGGGGCCTCTTTGTCGGAAGGAGGTAAACCAATTATAACGTTGGCATCGGAAACTAAGAAGGGCGAGTCAAAGATTGTTCCGTTCCTTAAACAGGGGGCAGGTGTAGTTTCAACACGGGCCCACGTGCATTATGTGGTTACGGAGTATGGAATTGCAAACCTGTACGGAAAAAATCTACACCAGCGGGCGTTGGCACTTATGAATATTGCGCATCCTGCCAATCGTGAAATGCTCGAAAAGGAAATTATCAAGCGCTTTGGAAGTCACCAGTTTGCGGTAAGCTAAACCGTAACCTTGTAGATCTCCAATAGTTTACTGGTGACAAAATCAATCTCTTCGGGCTTATTGTATTTGCTGAAAGAGAAACGAACCGCCCCTCGCTTAGACTTGGGATAAAGAGCTCCTAACACATGCGAACCCGTTGATGCCCCACTGGCACAGGCACTGCCACCGGAGGCCGAAATGCCTTGCAAGTCAAGATTAAAAAGCAGCATTTCGTTTTCTTCCGATTCGGGCAGGCTTACGTTAAGCACCGTATATAAACTGCGATCCAGATTTTCTGAGTCACCATGAAAGGTTACTCCTGGTACTGCCTCTTTTAATTTTTCGATCATCCGGGATTTCAGACCTTCAATGGATGCTTTATGTTCATCCATTTCGCGATAACAAATTTCGAGTGCTTTGGCCAGACCAATGATACCGTAAACATTTTCGGTACCCCCACGCATGTTGCGTTCCTGTGCCCCGCCTTGCATAAACGAATGGATCTTCTTGTCTTTATTGAGATACATAAAGCCAACACCTTTCGGTCCGTGAAACTTGTGCGCGGCTGCGGCCATGCCATGCACCTTCAGTTTCTTCATATCATGACGATAGTGTCCAACTGTTTGCACCATGTCGGAATGAAGGTAGGCCTGATAGGTGTGACAAAGATTCCCTACGGCTTCCATATCAAGAAGATTTCCGATTTCATTGTTGGCATGCATAAGCGAGACCAAGACCTTCGGAAATTCTTTCAGTAATTCCTCAAGATGTTTCAGGTCCACATGACCTTTTTCATCAAGGTTCACATGGTGTAATTGAATTAAATTTTGCTTAACAAGAAGATCCAGGGAATGGGTTACTGCATGATGTTCGATAGGAGAGGAGATGGCGTGCTTAAGTCCATAAGTTTCAACGGCACTCCGGATAATTGTATTGTCGGCCTCGGTTCCACCTGATGTAAAAATGATTTCTCCGGGAGTGCAGTTTAATAATTCGGCAACCTTTTTTCTGGCAGATTCAATGGCAGCCCGCACTTTACGCCCATGAGCATGAGTAGAAGATGGGTTTCCAAAATCCTCCAGCATAAAGGGTTTCATCGCCTCAAATACTTCGGGATCGAGAGGTGTGGTAGCTGCGTTATCGAGATAGATCCTCATACTTTGGGTAATTGATCGACAGTCCACCGACCACTGTCTACTGTGGACCGTTAACGGTAGTCTGTGGACTTTATTTAATAATTTCTTTTATATCCTGAATGATTCGGTGTGCAAGTTGATCGGCCTTTTGTTCGTTTTGAGATTCTGCATAAATGCGAATGATCGACTCCGTATTGCTCTTGCGCAAATGAACCCATTCTTTCTCTTTTTCAAAATCAATCTT
>DAOOCD010000079.1:0-13869 GCA_035408225.1 Cyclobacteriaceae bacterium
CCCTCCTCCTCTGCTCACTAATAGAAATAGCCTTTAGAATTATCTTAAGGCTATTTTTATTCCCTTCCTGGTATCGTAACCTCATTCTAAATCTGAAAACCTAATATTGATCAGAATGGAATGAAATCATCCAAAATGATACTCAGACGTTACACATCAACCAACTCAATACCATTTAAGAATTTGGTATTTTGCTTCACCATTAGTGAGGATATCCTTTAATTAATAGAATACTCTACAAATGAAATTTGGTTTACTTCTACTAGTGATCGTATTGACAATATCATCTGGCGCACAGCCATTTTCACCATACGACTGGGCAACCTATTATGCGTTAAAAAAAACACAGGAGATAAAAATCGATGGCGAACTAGATGACTGGAAAGAGGTCAAAGGATTTTCGCTCGACCAGGAAAAATATTTTTTTGTGGGTCAAGGTATGTCTTCGTCAAAATGGAAAGGAGTGATGGATCTGTATGGCAACTTTAAGGTACAGTGGGATGAGACGTATATTTATATTGCAATTGAAGTCTGGGATGACAACGTAACCCCACCACATGGCTCCGTTCTAAAAGACAATGCGTCCGGATCATGGGATGATGATGGGATTGAAATTATGTTCGATCACGATGGCTGTGGTAAATCAAGGTACTATATCGGTGATACGATGCACCATGAATATCATTTTGTGTATGATAGCAAAACCCCTTTTATCTTCGACAACTTCTGGGTACCTGATTTGAATGCGCCCCAGCCCATGTTTACACTGCCTAATGGAGACGCGGAACCGCTTGCTTATGCAGGCGAAACAATGGCAAAAAATAATGTGACTGATAGCTTTTCAAGCTCGCCTTATTATGGAAATTATCGCTTTAAGCGCACCAAAAAAGGGTATAACCTCGAATTAAAAATGAAATTACAGGGCACTGTAATGAAACCCATTAACAAAGGTGGTCACAAAATTGGTTTCGATATTTGCATCAACGATAACGATGAAGGTAAAGGTCCGTTAAAACAGCAGCTACATTGGTCAGGAATGAATGGTAATTTCTGGCGCGATTGTAAATATTTCGGTACGCTTATTCTCCTTGACAACTAGACTTCAGGTAAGACCGTTTTGCATTATTGGAGTAGGCACTCAGACATAGAGGATACAGATTACTTTGTTATTTATCGCTTACGCTTACGGCCAAACTCTTCGTCAATCATTCCGGCCTCATATAAGAGGGCACGTACCTGCTGTTCGTCTACTTTATCATTTAACTTAATGTACATACAATACACTTGTTTTCTGCCCTCTGCTAAAAGCAGGGGATTTTTAGCCATCTTATTGCCCTGGTTAAAACCCAATACAACAAAATTATCGCGTTCGTCATTTTTTTTCTTCGGTCCCATCCGAATGGAGGGTGGCCATATAAAACAAATCAGCCTGTGGTGTCGGTAAAAAGGAACACTCAACCCATAATAACTCTTTTCTTCAGCCTTGGGCAAACATTCTAAAATGATTTCCCGCAGCTGCTTAACAAGCACCTGTTCGCGTTTTGGAAGTCGCATAACAACTTCATCAATTGAGTTTATTGTTGAGCTGGCCATGATGACCGAAAATAACTATTTCCCGTGACAACCCTGCGTCAGCAGTCTAGCGCATGGCTTTCGCGTGCCTGTTCTTTTTTAAATTCTCTTTAACTACTTCCAGTTTTTGTCCATAATGTAGACTGGCGTTTACTTCATATCCAAATAACAGGACAAGTGTGATGAGTTGGATCCAGATCATTAACGCAATGAGTGCCCCGATGGAACCATATACTTTGTTATAACCTCCAAAATTGGTGATGTAAAAAGAGAATCCGTACGAAATAGCGAGAATGACCAAGGTGGCCAACCATGACCCGACAGAAAAAAAATTCCAATTATAATGTACAGCCGGACCGAAATAATAAATGAAGGATATGGCAATGAAGAAAACTATAAAGATTACAACGAAGCGAAGGATGAAAATAAATTGGATCGTGTAATCATCCAGATTCAAGGAGCTGAATTCGGAAATATTATCAACCATATAATTAAGCACCAGTTGTCCAACGATCAATAATATTACCGCTAGCAATAAAACCAGGGCCAGAAGTAGGGTTAGACCTAAAGCCGTCAGACGCATGCGAAAAGGATTTCGTCTTTCAACCGTTCTGTAACACGCATTAAAAGCACGCATAAGCGCCATCATACCGTTGGTAGCCAGGTAAAGTGCAAAGAAAAAACCTAACGTAAGTAATCCACCTCGCTGATTGTTCACAATATCAAGAACTGTGGTCGAAATTACATCGCTCATGCTGGCCGGCATATAGTCTCCTAAAAACGCAACGATTGTTTCGTTAGTCATAGCAGGGAAAAAACTGGTGATGTAGGGAATAAGGGTAAAGAGAAAAATGAGGGCTGGAAAAATAGCCATGATAAAATTAAAAGCTACGCCATTGGAGCGATCAAGAATTTCATCTTCATCAATGTTGTTCAAAAATATTTTAAGGAATTTATAAAGAGAAAGATTTCCAAAACGCTTGAATTTAATTTTCTTAAGCCAGGTGCGGCTTGTTCGGGCAGTGGTGTACTTAAGAATACGTTTTCGGGTTACGTACTTCATGCAAAATAGGGCTTAAGTACATTTTGAAATACTTCTGGTGGCCGGCAAGGTCTTCCGGTTTTTTTATCCACAAAAGCCAACATCGTTTCTCCCTGATGAATTAAAATTCCTTCACCGTTGAAAATATCGTATTCGAATTTGATTCGCACACCCGGCTTTTCGCGAATGGTCGTTACAATCTTTAAATTGTCATCATAGAGGGCTGCTGATAAAAATCGGGATTTGTTTTCGAGCACAGGCATCATTACCCCCATCTCTTCCAACTCTTTATAGGTAAGGCCTAGCCGCCTCAGACTTTCTACCCGACCCACCTCATAGTACATTGCATAATTGCCATAATACACATATCCCATCTGGTCAGTTTCACCATAGCGAACACGAATGTGGGTTTCGGATTTATACATCTATTTCTTCTTATTCGCTTTTCCTTTTTTAATTTCTAATGTCAGTGCATCCTGGTAGCGTTTTGCGTTTTTGTTATGCTCTGAAAGGGTTGTAGCAAAATTATGGTACCCTGAAAAATCTTCGCGAGCACACATATAAATATAACTGTGCTGTTGATAATTAAGTACAGCATCCAGTGTATAGATCTGAGGCATGTTAATAGGTCCCGGAGGAAGGCCGGCATTCTTATACGTGTTGTATGGAGAATCTATTTCCTTGTGGGTGTTAAGAACTCGTTTTGCACCAAAATCCTTTGTCGCAAACACGAGTGTTGGATCGGCTTGCAAGGGAATATTTTTCTTCAGTCGGTTAGCATATAGTCCGGCTATTATTTCAGCCTCTTCTTTTTTTACACTTTCCGCCTGCACAATCGAAGCCAGCGTAGAAACCTCGAACGGAGTAAGTCCAATCTCCTTTGCCTTAGCAAGTCGTTCTTCATTCCAAAACTTTTTATACTCAGCGTGCATGCGTTCAATCAATTCATCGGGAAGTACATTGTAATAGACCTCGTAGGTATTAGGCAAAAACATGCTGATCACATTATCTCTCGTAAACCCTTCGGTATTGGTTTCAACAAAATCATCCACTGCTTCGTCAAACTCCGATGGAGTTACTCCGATATTCTTAGTGATTTTCTCACCCAGTTCATCAAGCAGCCTTACGTTGGTAAACGTAACTTTTACCGCCTGCTTCTGCCCCGATTCCAAAACTGAAATTGCCTGCAGGTTGGTCATATTTCTTCTAAGCATATAACGGCCGGGCATTATATGCTTGTCATAATCCTTAAGTCGCGCTAAAAAACTGAATGACACCATATCATTTACAAATCCTCCTTTGCCAAGCTCTTCCTGCACCTTGCGGAATGAATACCCCGAGCGAATTATAAATGTCCGATCGTCCCTATCAACCAGAATATTAGGGGTATACACGATTTGATATGTGTAGAAAACAAACGTGATTAAAAGTGTGGAGGCAATCAGGAAAAAAGTGAGCTTCTTTTTTGATACTTCAGCCATAAATAAAATTAGAGTTCAAAATTACTAAAATGAGATGAGACCGTTACCCTCTGTAGTATTTGATTTAACTTGCAAACGCTAGTGGTTGTTATACGCTAGCACGCTATTTATGGCTGCCGAATTCTTATCCATCCATCCGGTTACTCCGGAACCACGGAAAATTGCACGTGTGGTTGACCTTTTGAAGGACGGTGGCATTATAGTTTACCCGACTGATACAATTTATGGGATCGGATGTGACCTGATGAATCGCAGGGCCGTAGAAAGACTTTGTCATATCACTGAAGTTAAACCACAAAAGCTCAATCTGTCTTTTATTTGCAACGACTTAAGTCACATTTCTAAGTATGTTAAAAGACTTGACACCCCGGAATTCAAAGTATTGAAAAAATTGTTGCCCGGTCCTTTTACCTTCATTTTTGAGTCGAACAGTAATGTGCCTAAGATTCTCGATATAAATAAGAAAACGGTGGGCATACGTATTCCCAATCATCCCATTCCGTTAGCCATCGTCCACCTGCTTACCAATCCATTGATTACTTCTTCTATAAAAGATGATGATAAAATAAAAGAGTACACAACCGACCCGGAAGAAATCTACGAGGATTTTAAACACCAGGTGGATTTAGTTATTGATGGCGGTACAGGTGGAAATATACCTTCCACCATAGTTGACTTTACCGGTAATGAACCCACTGTAACACGTCAGGGTCTGGGCATTTTTGATTAATGAAAAGATCTAGATTTTTAATGGGCCGCCAATTTTTGAATCAAATCTCCGGAAATTGAAATCTCTATTAATTGATCTTCATTACCTGCCTTCACTTGAATACTTCTGTGTACTTCAGCAATATGATTCAATTCAACTAGAGAAGAACGAACACTATGTTAAGCAGAGTTATCGAAACCGGTGCTATATTAACACTGCGCAAGGACCTGAGATGCTTGTGGTTCCGCTCACAGACAAACACGGAAAAGTACCCATCAAGGATGTTCGAATTGACTATAGCTCCAAATGGCAAAACAATCAATGGCGCACCATTGAGTCGGCATATCGCAAGGCACCATACTATGAGTTCTATTCAGAAGACATTCAAAAAATAATCTATCACAGCTATACGTTCCTCTTTGACTTGAACCTTGATCTGCTGTCATTCTGTCTGAAAAGTATTCGACATAAACCCACACTTTCTGTAAGTGTGACGTATGAAAAAATACCTGACGAATCGCTTTCTGATCTCAGATCCGTGATTCATCCAAAAATACCATTTACAGAGCGGCCATTCTTTCGGTCTGTTCCCTATCAACAGGTCTTTGGCAATCAATTTGCAGCTAACCTAAGCCTTATCGACCTACTGTTTAGCGAAGGACCCCGGACTGGTTCCCTTCTCCTCGCCTCACGGGATAAAGGGTTGAACAAATAAATTTGGGAAAGTGTTAATAATCCGTTGTCTGGTGAATGATATTTACCTCATTAACGATTGTTAAGCTTTTTGAATTATCACGCTTAAAACTCTACATTTACAATACTCAAGAATATGCCAAATATGGAAGCTAAATTTTCTAACCGGGTAAAAGAAGTGATCTCCTTAAGCCGGGAAGAAGCCCTAAGACTGGGACACGACTATATCGGAACGGAACACCTTTTATTGGGGATGATCCGCGAAGGTGAAGGTGTGGCCGTAGGGGTTTTAAAGAAACTGGGTGTGCCACTCGAAGAACTGCGCGGGGAAATAGAGAAGGTTTCCAAGGGCACCGCTACACATGAGATTAAAAACCTCGCTAATATTCCCCTTACACGGGCCTCTGAAAAGGTACTTAAGATAACCTACCTCGAAGCAAAAATATTTAAGGCGCAACTGATTGGCACCGAGCACCTGCTGTTGTCAATCCTGCGCGACCCCGACAATCTCGGCACACAGATTCTTAATAAGTTTGATGTTGCCTATGATGTTGTGAAAGAAATGCTTGAATACCAAAATGATCAACCTACATCTGCTTCCGATACGGATGATCCGGATGATGACTCTTCCAAAATGTTTGGAAGCGGTGCAAACCCGGGCAGCGGAAGCAAGGAGAAAAAAGGAACCGAAAAATCCCGCACCCCGGTGCTGGACAACTTCGGGCGCGACCTGACAAAACTTGCGGAAGACAATAAGCTCGACCCAATCGTTGGCCGCGAAAAAGAAATTGAACGCGTAGCTCAGATTTTAAGTCGCAGAAAGAAAAACAATCCAATTCTGATTGGTGAGCCAGGGGTAGGAAAGACAGCAATTGCTGAAGGTCTTGCCTTGCGTATAATTCAAAAGAAAGTGTCGCGCGTGTTATTCGGCAAGCGGGTTGTAACACTTGACCTTGCTTCCCTGGTCGCTGGCACTAAATACCGTGGTCAGTTCGAAGAGCGGATGAAGGCCGTAATGAATGAACTGGAAAAATCAGCTGATGTAATTCTATTCATTGATGAATTACACACCATTGTTGGCGCTGGCGGTGCTTCCGGCTCACTGGATGCATCGAATATGTTTAAACCCGCATTGGCCCGAGGAGAAATTCAATGTATCGGTGCTACCACGTTAGATGAATACCGTCAATATATTGAGAAAGACGGTGCGCTGGCCCGTAGATTCCAAATGGTAATGGTTGACTCCACTTCCGTGGATGAAACCATCCAGATTCTTGAGAACATAAAAGAAAAATACGAAGATCACCACCACGTAACGTATACGAAAGAAGCCCTGGAGGCCTGTGTAAAATTATCAGACCGGTACATCAGCGATCGTTTCCTGCCGGATAAAGCCATTGATGTAATGGATGAAGCCGGAGCCCGTGTGCATATTAATAACATTCATGTACCCGAGGACATAGTGAAGTTTGAAGAGGCTATTGAAGATGTGAAGAAGGAAAAGAACCGTGTGGTGAAAAGCCAAAAGTATGAAGAAGCTGCGCAACTTCGGGATAAGGAGAAAAAGTTGATTGAACAACTTGATCTGGCCAAAGCCCGTTGGGAAGAAAAAACACGCACCGAAAAATATACGGTCACAGAAGATAATGTGGCAGACGTTGTTGGAATGATGACTGGTATTCCGGCAAACCGAATTGCCCAAAAAGAAAGCAATAAACTTCTGGGCATGGCTGATCAGTTAAGCGGCCGGGTTATTGGCCAGGAAGAAGCGATTAAGAAATTGACAAAAGCCATTCAACGCACACGCGTAGGATTGAAAGATCCTAGAAAACCGATTGGCTCCTTCATTTTCCTGGGTCCGACCGGGGTTGGTAAAACTGAATTAGCCAAAGTATTAGCCACCTATCTCTTTGATAAAGATGATGCGCTGGTTCGCATCGACATGAGTGAATACATGGAGAAATTCTCCGTATCGAGATTGGTAGGTGCTCCTCCCGGCTATGTAGGCTATGAAGAGGGTGGACAGCTTACTGAAAAAGTTAGACGCAAGCCTTATTCAGTTGTTCTCCTGGATGAAATCGAAAAAGCTCACCCGGATGTATTCAATATTCTGTTGCAAGTATTGGATGATGGTATCCTGACTGACGGCCTGGGCCGCAGGGTAGATTTTAGAAACACAATCATCATCATGACTTCCAATATCGGAGTGCGTGACCTGAAAGATTTTGGGGCCGGCATTGGCTTTACTACGGCTGCAAAACGCGACAACGAAGAAGAGGTGATGAAGTCCACAATACAAAGTGCGCTGAAACGCGCTTTCAGCCCGGAGTTCCTGAATCGCCTGGATGACGTGATTGTGTTTAATTCACTGCAACGCGAGCATATTCATAAGATCATCGATATTACTCTTGGCAAATTGTTTGCCCGCATCTTTACGCTTGGCTATCATGTTGAGCTTACCGAAAAAGCGAAAGACTTTTTAGCTGAGAAAGGGTATGATCCACAGTTTGGTGCCCGTCCGTTGAACCGGGCTATCCAGAAATACCTTGAAGACCCGGTAGCGGAGGAAATCCTGAAGGGGGAAATTCCAGAAGGGGGAACAATCATGGCCGACTATGAAGGAACCGGTGAGGTATTGACCATCAAATCCAAAAAGACCAAAGCGTCTTCAAAGGAAAAGAAGAGTGAATAAAATTCAAGAGTTTAATTAAGACAAAAGGCGGTAACCCGCCTTTTGTTATTTAATAGCTACCCAGATATTTTCTTAAGAACCATTCTGTGCTGATCAGCGCAAGCAACAGGAAGAATACCCACTTCAGGTTGATTAATTGATTGAATGTTTCTTCTGAATGAATCAAGCTTGCTGCCTTGGTTTGTCGAAGATCATTTGTCAACAAAGGGAGTTGATCCAGTCTATAAAACTTGCCACCAGTTTCTCGCGAAAGAGTTCTAAGTAAACCAAAGTCGGCCGTCAGATTCTGAGCTTCGAGATTTTGAGCCTTAACTAAAAACTGACCTGAAACTTCCTCCTTCTTATCGTTGATGGTAGTGGAAGAGCGGAAGCGGTAAACTCCTTCTTTCAAGCCACCAATACGATAGCGCGAATTGCCTGGGCTGGTGACATAACTATAGTTTGTAACATCGCCCTGCTCATTACGCACCTCCAGTCGGATTGTATTTCCATATACCAATTCATACAAATCGTTGTACACCTGGCTTTCGATCACCACTGACTCAGAATCCGAAAACTCATTCTGCAAAGGAAAACTTCTAAACCTTCTCTTGTCTTCCAACGTGCTAAGGTATTGGATCAACTTTGAAAACAATTCATCAAATACTTGCGTGTTCCCATTGTCGGCAAATTCATTTAATCGCCAACGCCAAAGTCCCTCACCAATCAGTACTGCAATTTTTCGATTATTATCGGGCCAGGTCATTAGCAAGGGACGGTCAGTACTAACACTGCCTATACGCTGATACAATAATATTTGGGCATTAGAGGGGTAATTAAATTTTCCAAAGGGTACATCCGCTGGCGGATAGCGTGCAAACACGCCATTACTATTCTCAGAAAAACCAAAGTCACGAAAGTTAGCATTGACAACCGGGGTAGCGTCATCCCACTGACCTCCAAAAGATTCGAACTGTATAGGTACCTCATAGGCAGTCAACTGCCGGAGATTCGTGCTGCCACCAATCATGATTAAAACAGACGACCCACTCTTGTACAACGATGAAAAAAGAGATGTTGTCTTTCCTGCCTGATCTACAGCCTGATGAAAAATATATAACTCGGCTGCTCCTGGCTTTAGTAACGCAGGATCAGCCTCTGATACTCCAGGAATATGAAGTATAAATTCATAGTTCGAGTTTTTTTCAACTACAGCCTTCAATGCCTTGATGTCTGGATGCGGAGCCGGTGCTATCATAACAATCTTCTTCTTGCCTTCTACTACCTCAATAAATACGCTGGCAGTATTGTTCCTCCTGTTACTTTCCTGACTGATGGTTTTAATAGAAAGATCATATCGCTGAATTCCCTTTTCGCTTGCGTCTAATTGAAAATCAAAATCAAGAAAGGATCTGGTACCGGAATTCTTCTGAAGGGTTGAAATAGATTTACCATCCTTAAAAACCGTAACTGTAACATCTTGATTTTCGATGCCTTGCAATAATACCTGGGCTCGTATCGGAAACTTATTTCCCTGGTAGGCTACTTTATTGTAAGCAACGTTTTTCAGAACAAGATCTACCCGCGCTACAGTATCGCCTATACCTATGGTGTTAACAGGTACACGCACCGGGGAGTAAACAGGAGATGCCCCTGAATTATAAATACCATCCGTTACCAGAATCAATCCTGCCAGATTGCGTCCTTCATAATTATCAATAACATTTTGAATGCCCCGGTTAAGATCGGAAGATGCAGACTTGAATACTACACTACTTATCTCTTCACCAGCCAGATCATTCCTTTTCACATCGTAGCCCTCATCCTGCAAAGATTTACTGGCCTGATCCAGTTGTTGACTTAATTGTACTTGAGTAGTTGAATCGATTACGTCTGCCACCGATGAAGATGAGTCCACCAAAAATACCCAGGTCGGTTTTTCATATTGATTCGTGATCAATTTGATGATCGGCCCTAACAGCAGTACGGCCAGAAAAAAAACGAGCAATGCACGCAGGCCAAACAGAACCTGATTTGTTCGCGTACCCCAGGTATGCCTGGCTCGGTACAGAATAAATGCATAGCCCAAACCAAGAATTGCACAAAGGATGATAAAGAGCGGAGAAGTTTCGAATAGAAGGCGCTGCATACTTTAGTGCCGTGTTACCGTATTAAAGGGGAGAAATTGACAGTTACCAAATTGCAATTGGCAAAAATAAGACCTTCAATTGTCAATTGTGCATTGTTGCCTGTCAATTGATCTTTGTTTCTCATTCAATAGTTATATTTCTTGTCCCACAGTTTCTTCAGATAATTTCTAAATTCCTCCTCACGTGCATTTTTACCAGGTTCGTAAAACTTAGTTTCCTTGATGGTATCTGGCAAAAACTCCATCGCAACAAAGTTATTACGAAAGTCATGTGCATATTGATATCCTTTTCCATAATCAAGGTCTTTCATCAATTTGGTTGGAGCGTTTCGGATGGCCAACGGCACCGGAAGATCACCTGTTTCGTGCACGGTACCTAATGCTTTTTCAATAGCCACGTAGCTGGCATTACTCTTTGCTGAGCAAGCCAGATAAACAGCACATTGCGAAAGAATAATCCGAGCCTCCGGATAGCCAATGATGTTCACTGCCTGAAAGGTAGTGGTTGCCATTACGAGGGCTGTTGGGTTGGCATTGCCAATGTCTTCTGATGCCAGGATCACCATTCTACGGGCAATAAACTTGACGTCCTCACCCCCTTCAATCATGCGAGCCAGGTAATACACCGCTGCATTCGGATCGCTGCCACGAATCGATTTTATAAAGGCTGAAATAATATCGTAGTGCTGTTCTCCACTTTTATCATAGATGGCAATGTGTTTTTGAGCAACGTTCATTACCAACTCATCAGTGACTTCTATATCATCGGTCACTGATTCGCTAATTATTTCCAACAGATTCAAAAGTTTGCGGGCATCGCCTCCGGAGATATTGATCAGCGCCTGGTACTCTTTAATGTTGATCTTTCTCTTTTTCAACTCAACATCTTTACTAAGAGCCTGACCAATTAATTTAATAAGATCTGCTTCCGTAAGGGCTTTCAGGGTATACACCTGGCATCGCGAAAGCAACGCTGAGTTGACCTCGAAGGAAGGATTTTCCGTAGTTGCCCCTATCAACGTAATGATTCCCTTTTCCACCGCGCCTAACAAGGCATCTTGCTGTGATTTATTAAAACGGTGAATTTCATCTATAAATAAGATTACCCTGCTTGAACGCCTGGCCTGATCGATAACATCGCGCACATCTTTCACACCGGCACTCACCGCACTGAGCATGTGAAAGGGTCGCTTAACTTCATTGGCAATAATATTTGCAATGGTCGTTTTTCCTACGCCCGGAGGTCCCCATAAAATCATGGAGGGAACGTTACCTGTTTGTATGGCTTTGCGAATAATTCCGTTATCGCCAACAAGGTGTTCCTGACCAATCAGATCCTCCAGTCTTGAAGGCCGCATACGCTCTGCTAATGGTTGATGCGCTGTTAACATTAAATCATCAATAAAACGGCAAGTGCACTAATCGCTAATCCCACACCAAGGAAGAACATAAAACCAAATGAAAAAAGAATAAACTTGGCGATTGTCTTTTTCCAAGATTGTTCATACATGCGCTTCATTGCGAAAAGCAAATAGAAAAAAATCCAGAAGCCAATTACTGTGCTAAGCCATGTTAGCCAGGAGACCTGATTAAGAAGCAGCATTACGGTGGCGGCAAAGTAAAAAAAATTATAATAGTAAATGGAGAATACGAGGTGTTCACTATAGAAGAAGTCTCGCCTGATATAAAACAGCTTTAGCAACAGAGCAAAAATCGGTAATAGATAAAAAAGTACTTTTGAAAAATTATCCAAAAATGCCTGGCTAAAATCTTCATTAAAATTTCTTGAAGCATCTTTATACCGATCATTAAGTTCAGCAGTTCGTCTATTTAATTTTTGTGCGAACCAGCCATCGCGTTTATCTTCCGGAAGTAAATATTGGGCAGAATCATATTCCGCTACCGATTTATAGCCGGGGCCTGAGAAACTAAAATTATTACGTTCATTTTTGCCTTTTTGCTTTTTATCGCCAAATACAATTACGGATGAGTCCGTTTTTGCAACATCGGATTGCTCATTATCTCGCTTCATTGAATCAAGGCCAGCATCCTTTAGCTCTTGGTTTAGTTCTGCCAGCTCCTCTTTGGTCATCGGTTCTGAATTATCCCCTTCTGTATCAGGTAACGAGAACAGAAGCAAGAAAAAAACAAAACTTATAAACACGTACATGCGGGCCGGATGATAGTAACTTTCGCGTTTACCGGCATTGTATTCTTTGGCTAAGAAACCCGGTTTGGTAATTAAATATCGGGTGGTGAGAAAGAATTTACCTTCATAACTCCAAAACGATGACATGAAATTAATCCACAACTCGCCAAGTGTTTGTCTCTTGGGAATATCTTTTTGGCCGCAATGATGACAGAATTTATCCAGTAGCTTAACGCCACAGTTCAAGCAAAACTCATTATTCTGTTTTCTACCTGTGCCTCCTTCCTCAGCGTCTATCATTCCTTCGGCTGCCGGAAAAGATTTACCCAAATCTTCCATAAATCAGAATGATAATCTTTTGATTACATCCACTGTTTTCTCAAGCATGAGATCATCAAAATCCAGGTGTGTAACCAATCGGATTTCCTGCGCTCCAAATTTGATCGCCTTAATTTGATGTTCGGCCAGTTTTACCAACACTTGCTCGGGGGTGATTTTATCAATCACCGAAAAAATTACAATGTTGGTATCCACAGGCATCATCGATTTCACCCAACTTACACTCTTCAATACTTTCCCAAGTTCTGCGGCACGGAGGTGATCTTCTTTAAGACGTGTGATATTATTCTCTAACGCATACATTCCTGCAGCAGCTAGAAATCCCGCCTGCCTCATTCCTCCACCAAATGCTTTCCGCATCCGTCTTGCTTTTGGTTCAAGTTCTTTTTTAGTTACCAGTACGGACCCTACTGGTGCTCCAAGTCCTTTTGAAAGGCAAATCGAAATCGAATCGAAATATTTTCCATAGTCAACCGCTTTATCTTTTGTTTCAGTTAATGCATTAAAAAAACGAGCCCCATCAAGATGCATCTTCAATCCTTTTGATCTGGCAAATTCGCTAATGGTTGCGATCACTTTCAGATCATAGTAACTTCCGGCTTCGCGCACGACTGTATTCTCCAGCGACACCACCGAAGAAATAGGCAGATGAACATCTTGTATATTATTTATGTTGGCTGCGATTTCATCAACAGAAAGTCTGCCGCGATTCCCTTCCAGTAACCGCACGCTGGCTAAACTGTTTCCGGCTACGCCTCCGCCTTCATATTTATAAATGTGAGATCCTTTATAGCAAATCACTTCATCATACGGCTGCGTAAGAATTTTTATTCCGATCTGGTTGGTCATTGTTCCTGATGGACAAAAAACGCCTGAGTCCATGCCCAGCATAGCCGCACATTTTTGCTCCAATGCCGTGACAGAGGGGTCTTCTCCAAATACATCATCACCCACTTCAGCCGTCATCATAGCCTCGTGCATGCCTTTGGTAGGCTTGGTTACAGTGTCACTTCTTAAATCAACAATCATGGTATTTCTTAAAAATTTCAATTTACGAAAAGAGG
>DAOOCD010000080.1:0-13818 GCA_035408225.1 Cyclobacteriaceae bacterium
GTAGGAGAGAACATTGGTGCGAATGCATATCCTTTGGTTTCAGTTGGTGAAACGTTAGGATTTAGTGTTG
The DNA here is from genome assembly GCA_035408225.1 of Cyclobacteriaceae bacterium. Lineage (GTDB taxonomy): Bacteria > Bacteroidota > Bacteroidia > Cytophagales > Cyclobacteriaceae > ELB16-189. The sequence continues at coordinate 71 of DAOOCD010000080.1, forward strand.
CTGCAGGAGTTAAGTTAGAAAAGACAAGTGAAGCTTTCCAGATAGCACAGACGCAGATTCATCAGACGTACATGGGTCGTGAAAACGTAATCCAGGAGTCATTGCTTGCAGATTACAATAAAAATCCGGAGTACTGGAAAGAAAGAGCTGCCAAGGTTACTGAGTGGGATAAGAAAGTGGATCCTTCTGCATTGAGCTTGTGGAAAGGGCACGATTATAAGAACCACCATTGGGGAATGTCGATCGACCTAAATACTTGCACAGGTTGTGGATCTTGTGTGGTGGCATGTAATGTTGAAAACAACGTTGCATTGGTAGGTAAGCAGGAAGTTATCAATCGCAGAGAAATGCACTGGTTGCGTATCGACCGCTACTATACTTCCGATGCAAACGTGGAGGATTATAAAGGAATGGAGATCGCTTCTGAGAACCCAGAAGTTGTATTCCAACCCATGCTTTGTCAGCATTGCAACAATGCACCGTGCGAAACCGTGTGTCCGGTAGCTGCAACTACACACAGCACCGAAGGTCTCAATCAAATGACGTATAACCGTTGTATCGGTACCCGTTACTGTGCCAACAACTGTCCGTATAAAGTAAGACGTTTCAATTGGTTTAAGTACCACGACAATCAGCAGTTCACTCAGGCAAACCCTGCGATGAACACCGATTTAGGTCGCATGGTATTGAATCCGGAAGTTACTGTTCGCTCACGCGGAGTTATGGAGAAATGTTCTTTCTGTGTACAACGTATTCAAACCGGTAAGTTAACTGCAAAGAAAGAACGGAGAACATTGCAGGATGGAGAAGTAGTAACCGCGTGCCAGGCTGCCTGTTCCACAGGAGCTATTGTATTTGGAGACATGAACAATCCGGAAAGCAAAATCAGCAAGCTATTGCAGATTGAACTGGATAAGGACAGACCTTATGGAATTGATAAGAAATATCATAATCCAAGAGCTTATCGGGTACTGGAGGAAATTGGGGTGAAGCCGAACATCTTCTACCTCACCAAGATCCGAAATAAGGACAAGGTAAAGGAGAACGCTTAAATTGATAATTGAATTTTGATACGCAACTAAAGTATGCAAGCAACTTCATCACTACGTGAAACTTTAATAACGGGCGGAAAAACAGTACGTGACGTTTCCGAAGATATCAGCCGGCAAGTGGAGGGCAAACCTTCACGGCTTTGGTGGATAGCCTTCAGTATCTCACTCGTGCTTTTGATGTTCGGAGTCTATTGCCTTGCCACTGTTTTATGGGAGGGCATTGGTATGTGGGGATTGAATAAGACAGTGGGTTGGGCCTGGGATATCACGAACTTCGTTTGGTGGGTTGGTATCGGTCACGCGGGTACGTTGATTTCTGCGATTTTATTATTGTTCCGTCAAAAGTGGAGAATGTCTATCAACCGTGCTGCTGAAGCGATGACAATCTTTGCGGTTATTTGTGCGGCTACTTTCCCGTTGGTGCACATGGGCCGCTTGTGGTTGGGATTGTATTGGGTACTTCCATTGCCCAATACATGGGGTTCGCTCTGGGCTAACTTCAACTCACCGTTGCTTTGGGACGTATTTGCGATCACAACGTATTTCACTGTATCGCTTGTTTTCTGGTATATTGGTCTAATACCTGATTTTGCAGTTATCCGGGATCGCGCTATCCGCATGGGTAATAAAACTCGCGCTTCCATTTACAATGCGTTGAGCTTTGGATGGGATGGGGCTGCAAAAACCTGGATGCGTTATGAATCTGTAGCCTTGATTCTGGCCGGATTATCAACTCCGCTGGTACTTTCAGTTCACACAATCGTATCCTTCGACTTCGCTACTTCTGTAGTTCCAGGCTGGCACACGACTATCTTCCCGCCATACTTTGTTGCGGGTGCTATCTTCTCTGGCTTTGCGATGGTATTGACGCTTCTGATTGTTACACGTAAGGTGTTCAAACTGGAAGATTACATTACCATCTACCATATTGAGTTGATGAACATTGTTATCATTATTACTGGTTCAATTGTAGGTATCGCGTACATTACCGAGTTCTTTGTAGCCTGGTATGGTCAGGTACCTTCTGAATTTTATGCATTCTACAACCGGGCCACGGGCCCTTACTGGTGGGCGTACTGGTCGATGATGACGTGTAATGTAATTTCACCACAACTTTTCTGGTTCAAGAAATTGCGCACTAACATCGTAGCTACGTTTGTACTTTCGATCATTGTAAATATTGGAATGTGGTTTGAGAGATTCGTTATTATCGTTACCTCCATCCACAGAGATTACTTACCCTCAAGCTGGTCGATGTTTTATCCTACTCTGTATGATGTGGGAGAGTACATTTTAACGTTTGGATTTTTCTTCACGGCCTTCTTCCTGTTCGCGAAGTTTTTCCCGGTGATCAACATGGCGGAGGTTAAGAGTATTATTAAATCATCTTCCGAAAAGAAGCATTAATAAATTTATGAGCAGCACAAGCGAAAAATTTTTAGTAGGCATTTTTGATGACGAAGACATTTTGCTTCATGGCGTAGATGGCATTCGCGACAAGGGTGTAAAGATCCATGAAGTGTATACGCCTTTTCCGGTACACGGATTGGATGAGGCCTTGGGCTACAGGCGTTCGCGCTTACCCATTGCTGCTTTTATGTTTGGTATGACGGGAACCATCCTTGCCCTAACCATGCAAATCTGGATGCTAGGGTATGATTGGCCAATGATCATTGGGGGTAAGAATTTCGTTTCCCTTCCACCTTTCATCCCTGTTACTTTCGAATTGACTGTGTTGCTCTCTGCCTTGGGCATGGTAGCTACTTTTTTTATTGTCAGCGATATGAAGCCTTATAAAACTCCTCGCTCTTATGATATCAGGAGTACGGATGATAAACATGTAATGGCAATTGATCTGGCTTCAAATAAATTGAGCAAAGAAGAAATCAGTCGGATTTTGAAGGATAATGGAGCTTCAGAAGTAAACGAAAAGAACTTTTAATCATGATGCAGTCTATGCGTTATATACAGATAGGATTGGTAAGTGTGGCCACGTTGCTGGTTGGCTGTAAAGCCGGGGGCGATAACCAAGGTAAAGAGTATGCACCAAACATGTATCACTCAGTTGCCTATGAACCACTGTCACAAATCACCGATGAAGATGCGGGTCGTTGGGTAAATTCATCCGACAAAGACAGAGGTGAATATTATAATTCAAATAATTACAATCCCTTTCGCATGAATATGCGCTTGCCTGCACCCAATACGGTTCGCAGGAATGCCAATGGATGGTTGCCTTATCGTGGAACTAATGATACAACAAGTCTTCGTTTAGCTAATAAGTTAGTTAACCCTTATGAGGCCTCGCCCGCGATTCTGGAGCAAGGCAAACTGCTCTATGAGATCAACTGCAAGCATTGCCATGGTGCCAAAGGGGCCGGTGATGGAAAGGTAGCAGACAAATATCCGGGCGTGGCTAATTTAACTGGCGATGCCATAAAAGGAGTTACTGAGGGTCATATCTTTCACGTAATTACATATGGAAAAGGCTTAATGGGTGCTCATGGATCGCAGGTAAGCGAAGAAGAGCGTTGGAAGATTGCCAAGTATGTAAAGGAATTACAAAAGAATTAATACTTACTAGATATCAAATCAAATGATAGCGGACGAACAGTATATTTTTAAACCGGAAACAAAGCGGAAACTTTTCATTCTTTTAGGTGTGGGGATTTTTCTTTTTGTTGTGGGAGTTTTCATGGCTATGAATGCTGGTGAGCATGGAGCATCAGGTGAGCATCATGCATCCAGTGAGGTAACTAAGAATCTGGTGGCCAGCACTGAACCTGGAGCCGCTGCCGAGGAGGCCGGTGCACATCATGGCAGCCCAACCTGGTTAAAGAAAATCTATACATCCTTGTGGCATAACAATATCTTTTTTACCGGATTGGGTATAATCGGTTTGTTTTTCGTTGCGATTCAGTATGCTGCTCAGGCAGGATGGTCAGCACCCATAAAAAGAATTCCTTTGGCAATGGGGCAGTGGATACCCTTTGCCGGTGTACTTATGTTGGTGATCTGGTTCGTGGCAAAGGGAGATTTATTCCATTGGACTCATCACGATCTTTATCAGGTAGGATCAGCCGACTATGATGAAATTCTGGATAAGAAAAGTGTTTACTTCTTTTGGCTTGGTGAAAAGGGTGGGTTTCCTACTTTTTACATCCTGCGAATGGTAATCTTCTTTGGTCTCTGGTATTGGTTTTATACCATGATCAAGAAGCATATGATGGCCGAGGATGTTGAAGGGGGTACTCAGCACTGGTACTCGGCTCGTAAAATATCAGCCATCTTTCTGGTGATCTTTGCAGTTAGTTCTTCTGTTGCAGCATGGGATTGGGTAATGAGTATTGATCCACACTGGTTTAGCACCATGTTTGGATGGTATGTTTTTGCGAGTTGGTGGGTGGCAGGCTTGGCAACAATAACCTTAATCGTTGTTAATCTCAAAGATGCTGGGTATCTGAAAATGGTGAATGCTAACCACCTTCATGATCTGGGTAAATTTATTTTTGCCTTCAGTATTTTCTGGACGTACATCTGGTTTAGTCAGTTTATGTTGATCTACTATGCCAATATTCCTGAAGAAACGGTGTACTTCATTGAACGGATTAAGCATGCACCTTATTCATGGATATTTTATCTTAACCTGATTCTAAACTTCGTATTGCCATTCTTGTTATTAATGACAAGAGATGCAAAGCGTCACATTGCAATGTTGAAGTTAGTTTGTCCAATCATTATTGTAGGACATTGGTTTGATTTTTATAATATGGTTACTCCGGGCATAATGCAATATGATGGCAGCTTAGGATTACTGGAAATCGGATTAGCACTGATATTCTTTGCGCTTTTCCTGTTTGTTTCCTTGAATGCGCTTTCTAAAATACCCTTGGTTGCCAAGAATGATCCGATGATGGCGGAAAGTTTGAATCACCACATTTAATTTGACACAATGAATAAAGTAAGCATATGATGAGTTTGATAATCGGTTTAGGGGTAGTGTTGGTGCTTGCCATCCTCTACCTGATTTTCCGGATTGGAAATCTGGTGAGTTTGGTGAAAGGAAAAGAAGATGGTGTTTCGTCCTGGAATACGGTGAATGCTTATCTTATGATGCTGTTTATGATCGGAAGTCTGGTTGCTTTCACATGATATTCTTTCGCTCATTTCGATTCTTACAATCTGCCCGTTGCCTCAGAACATGGCGCGGTAACAGATTACCTGTTTTGGATAACCATGGCCATAACGGTCGTTGCATTCGTAATTATCACCATAGTAATGTTCTGGTTTACCTTCAAGTACCGGTACGTTGAAGGAAGAAGGGCATCATTCATAGCGGATGATCACAAGCTTGAAATTGTCTGGACAGTGATCCCTGCCATCGTATTAGCACTTCTTATTTTCAGTGGACTTCGCGCATGGAATGACATTACAGGCCCGGCCTCTAAAGACGCGGTAGTCATTGAGTTGATCGGCCAGCAGTTCTTATGGACCGCTCGTTACCCAGGGGTTAAAGACAGTCAGTTGGGTAAGCACAATTACCAAATGATTGATGCTTCCAATGAATTTGGATTAGATCTTTCAGACAAGAATACATACGATGATTTTAAATCCCTTGAACTTCACTTGCCTAAAGGCAAGGAAGTGCAATTGATGATTCGCGCTAAAGATGTTTTGCATAGTGTTTTCTTGCCTCATTTTCGCCTGAAAATGGATGCAGTGCCAGGTATGCATACTACTTTTAAATTTATCCCTACAAAATCTACGGCAGATATGCGTGCAGAAACAGGGAATCCTAATTTCAATTACGAAATGGCCTGTACTGAAATTTGTGGTCGTGGGCATTTCTCTATGCGTTTCCCGGTGTTTGTTCATGACACAGTAGAAGATTACGAGAAATGGATGGCTTCTCAGGAAGCTTGGTTGAAACAGAATCCTGACTACCTGCAACGTGTACCTGCAGAATTAAGAGAAGCAGCAATGATTAAGGCAGGAATTCCGATGGATAGTAAAGAAGCTATTCTTGCTTCACCCGTTACCGTTACTGCTAAATTTTAACCTAAGATATTTCCACGTATGGCAACAATAGATATACATCCACACACAACAACAGAACACCACGATGACCATGGCCATGAACATGAGCATCACGGTAACTTCTGGACTAATTATGTTTTTTGTGAGGACCATAAAGTAATTGCGAAACAATTCCTTATCACAGGTATGGCCTGGGCTCTTATTGGAGGAACCCTTTCAGTGCTGTTCCGTTTGCAATTGGGCTTTCCAGAGGCGGATTTATCCTGGTTAAAACCAATTCTTGGTGGCTGGTTAACACCTGAAGGAAAAATTGACCCTGAATTTTATTTGGCATTGGTAACAATGCACGGAACCATAATGGTATTCTTTGTGCTTACCGCAGGCTTGAGCGGTACGTTCAGTAACTTTCTTATTCCGCTTCAGATTGGTGCCCGCGACATGGCCAGCGGTTTCATGAACATGCTTTCATACTGGTTTTTCTTCCTGTCAAGTGTAATCATGTTTACCTCCCTGTTTATTTCAACAGGTCCGGCCTCAGGGGGCTGGGTAATCTATCCACCGCTCAGTGCGCTACCACAGGCAATGCAAGGGTCTGGCCTTGGTATGACACTTTGGTTGGTTGCAATGGCATTATTCATAGTAAGTTCATTATTAGGAGGTATTAATTATATCACAACCGTAATTAACCTCCGTACCAAAGGGATGTCCTTCACAAAGCTCCCTCTTACTATTTGGGCTTTTTTCTTTACAGCAATTATTGGTGTTCTTTCGTTTCCTGTCCTCTTTGCAGCGGCCTTGTTATTGATTTTCGACCGCAGCTTCGGTACCAGCTTCTACCTCTCAGACATTTATATAGGTGGTGAGGCCCTTCCTAATCAAGGAGGAAGCCCGATTCTGTTCCAGCATTTGTTCTGGTTCCTTGGTCACCCGGAAGTATACATCGTGTTATTGCCTGCATTAGGTATTACCTCGGAAATTATTGCCACTAATTCGCGCAAGCCGATTTTCGGATATAAGGCCATGGTGGGTTCAATGTTATTCATCGCCATCCTGTCGTTTGTTGTATGGGCGCACCATATGTTTGTAACAGGAATGAATCCTTTCCTGGGTTCCATCTTTACCCTGTTAACATTGATTATAGCAGTGCCTTCAGCGGTTAAGATCTTTAACTATGTCACCACCCTTTGGAAGGGAAACATCCGGTTTACTGCAGCCATGTTGTTTTCGATAGGCTTGGTATCCTTCTTCCTTACCGGAGGTATCACAGGTATTTTCCTGGGAAACTCAGCTATTGATATCCAATTGCACGACACTTATTTTGTGGTTGCTCACTTCCACCTGGTAATGGGTAGCGCTTCATTCTTTGGGATGATGGCGGGCGTGTACCATTGGTTTCCTAAAATGTTTGGTAGAATGTTAAATGAGAAATTGGGAACTATCCATTTCTGGCTAACATTTGTCGGTGTATATCTGGTCTTTTTTCCTATGCACTACATTGGTATTGCAGGATTTCCAAGACGTTACTATAGCTGGACCAACTTTGAGACGTTCAGTGGATTTGCGGATCTAAATATGCTAGTAAGTGTTGCCGCGATCATCACTCTTTCGGCACAGTTCATTTTCCTGTTCAATTTTATCTATAGTATTTTCCGGGGCAAAGTTGCTTCAGCAAACCCATGGAACTCCAACACGTTAGAGTGGACAACGCCAAGAAGCCCCGGACACGGCAACTGGCCAGGAGAAATTCCAACTGTTTATCGTTGGCCTTATGACTATAGCAAACCTGGTGCAAAGGATGATTTTATTCCTCAGCATATCCCGTATTCAGAAACTCCGGAATCTAATTTACCTCATGAAAATGAGTTGGTTAAATTGGAGATGAACGATGGTGCTATCGTAGTGGAATCAAATAAGCATTGATCTTCGAATAAAACATTGAATCTAACAGCGACCCGAGGATTTCATAAGCTCTGCTTATCGACTCTGGTCGCTGTTTATTTTTTAATACTACTGGGTGGAGTAGTTAGAACCACAGGATCGGGTATGGGATGCCCGGATTGGCCAAAGTGTTTTGGTTATTGGGTTCCACCCACATCGGTAGATCAATTGCAAGCCAACTACAAGGATACATTCTCAGCCTTACGGGATAAGAAAAATCAAAAATTTGCACGGTATCTTTTAGCGATTGGCTTTGATGAAACAGCCACAGCCATATTGAATGATAAATCGATTTTGGAAGAGGCTGACTTTAACCCGACTAAAACCTGGATTGAATATTTAAATCGATTAGCTGGTGTGATTATCGGCCTATTAATCGTGGCTCTTTTTGTGAAGTCATTTCAATTACGGCACCAGCAACCCTCGTTTTTTTGGCTTTCCCTTGCAACACTATTTACAGTGATTATCCAGGGTTGGTTCGGTTCTATCGTTGTATCAACTAATCTTACTTCGTGGACGATTACCATTCATATGCTTTTAGCTTTTGTGCTGGTTGCTTTGCTTGTTTTATTGTTTGTAAAAAGCGGTGAACCCAGAACAGTGCAAACCACGAAAGGAATTAAGATTTTATTGGCTGCATGCATGCTTTTGTTGGTTACACAAGTGCTGCTTGGTACAGAGGTCAGAGCAGCTATTGACCGGGTTTCATCACTTTTAATTCCTCGCCAGAGCTGGATTTCTGAAGTTTGGTCTGAATTTGTTGTGCATAGGTCATTTTCCTGGATTGTAGTCCTTTTTAATGCCATTTTTGCGGCCCGGTTGATTAAAACTACAGGCCGGAATCCTTTAACTCTTGGTTTGATCCTGTTAATTTTGCTCACCTTATTGACAGGAGCAGGAATGGCTTATTTTGCGGTTCCAGCATTTTTGCAGCCCATTCATTTGTTGGTTGCCACTGTCACATTCGGGATTCAATTTCTTTTGTTTTTGAGGCTTAACACAAGTCATGTAAATGTGTTAGTGAATTGATATGATTTCGAATACTCAACATACGTCAGTACTTATTTTTACTTTACTTAAGCTAAGAGCATTCGTTGAATTATTGAAGCCACGACTGTCTATGCTTGTGGCTTTCTCCTGTGCATTTGGGTATGGATTAGCCACCAGGGGTAATGTAGATTGGGTAACTCTTTCGCTATTGACTTTATCTGGGTTTCTTCTGTCGGGAGCCTCAGTAACCATTAACCAAATTATTGAAAAGGATCTTGACAAACTGATGTCTCGTACACTTAATCGCCCAATCCCCACAGGAAGAATTACAGTTAATGAGGCGACTATTTTTGCTGTTGTTTGTCTGATAGGGAGCCTGATTGTGTTGTGGATGTCTACAAATCCTTTGACGGTGGCACTCTCATTTATTTCTATGTTGCTTTACAGCTTTGTTTATACTCCTTTAAAAAGGGTAGGACCTATAGCTGTCTTTGTGGGTGCAATCCCAGGGGCATTACCACCGCTTTTGGGTTGGATTGCGGCCACAGGTTCCATCACTCACGAGGCATTTATCATATTTGGTATTCAGTTTATCTGGCAGTTCCCCCATTTCTGGGCGATTGCCTGGGTTGCGGATGATGACTATAAAAAAGCTGGATTCAAGCTTCTGCCTTCAGGTGGGGGTAAAGACCACAATACGGCTATTCAGATAATGATTTACACCATGTTCCTGATACCACTTGGTTTATTACCGGCCAAATTCGGAATTACAGGATTGGACTCAGCTATTGTTGCAACTGTGTGTGGGGTTGCATTTTTTGCGCAGACCTTTTCACTAATGAAAACAGGAAGTCGTCAATCAGCATTGCGTATTATGTTCGGTTCTTTTTTGTATTTGCCCATTGTGCAGATCGCTTATTTGTTGGATAAAATTTAATGTGAAATGGATATGGAGAAGTTGATAACATCAGAGTTTAAAATTGTAGAAGAGCCAAGGAAAACATTAGCCATGAATCCAAAGAAATTTGCGATGTGGCTTTTTATAGGCAGCGTGGTAATGTTATTTGCCTCACTAACCTCGGCTTATATTGTGCGTCAGGCCGAAGGCAACTGGTTGTATTTTGAGCTCCCCTCTATACTTACGGTCTCAACCATTGTGATCTTGTTAAGCAGTGTTACCATGCAGGTAGCTTATTGGGCAGCTAAAAGGGACAGATTGGAAATGGTAAAAATCCTTGTTACGGTTACCAGCGTGTTGGGTCTTACGTTCCTCATTCTTCAGTTTGAAGGCTGGAAAGCTCTGGTTGCTAATCAGGTATACCTGGTGGGGAATCCTTCGGGCTCTTTCTTATATGTAATAACCGGTTTGCATGGGCTGCACCTGATCAGTGCTATTGTTTTTTTACTGATTGTACTGGTGTCAACCTACCGCTACCGGGTTCATTCGAAAAACCTTACCCAGATAGAAATGTGCACAACTTACTGGCATTTTTTGGGCGGACTTTGGCTATATTTGTTTGTATTTCTATTATTGTACCGATAAATATCTAATACCTGATTATGGCACATAGTACAGCCACTGTAGAACACGGAAAAAGCGTTTGGGATGGCGGAGTTTCACCTATGGGTGTAAGCTACGGCAAACTCATGATGTGGTTCTTCCTCCTTTCGGATGCATTTACATTTTCCGGACTGCTGATTACCTATGGACTCGTTCGCTCATCGCATCCGGCTTTTACAGGTGCGCCTGAGGCATTTAGGTTCTCCGCAGAATATTGGCCAGTGCCTGAAAAGGTCTTTGAAGCAGTGCCCTTTTTGCATGGATATTCCCTGCCGCTGGTTTTTGTTGGTATCATGACCTTTATTCTCATCATGAGTAGCGTTACGATGGTTTTAGCAGTTGAGGCAGGACATCGTATGGATAGAAAGGCAGTTGAGAAGTGGATGCTTTGGACAATTATCGGAGGTTTAACTTTTTTGGGTTGTCAGGCCTGGGAGTGGACTCACTTCATTGTGGGCACGGATACGCCAACACTCGTGAAGGAATTTGCAAATGGTCAATGGATAACCAAAGAGGTGACCGGTGCTTCTCTTAAAATCAATCAATACGGCCCACAGCCTTTTGCTGACTTTTTCTTTTTCATTACAGGTTTTCACGGGTTCCACGTATTCAGTGGTGTGATGCTGAACTTCCTGATTTACTACAACGCAGTAACGGGTGTATATGATCGCAGGGGACATTATGAAATGGTGGAGAAAGTTGGTTTGTATTGGCACTTTGTAGATTTGGTTTGGGTATTTGTATTCACGTTCTTTTATCTGGTTTAAAAAATTCTCTTCGCATGGCACATCATTCACACGAACCTCAGGTAACAGTATTACCTCCAAACAAGGAGAAGATAAAGAAACTTTGGACTGTTGCTGGTATATTAGGAGCGGTTACAGGAGTTGAGTTTATTATTGCCTTCACGATGGGGCATGGACCTGCTAAGACTGCGTTGTTCGTAATTCTTACTATTGTAAAGGCAGGGTATATCGTAGGAGAATTTATGCACCTTAAATACGAGGTAAAAGTTTTGTTTTGGGCTATCTTAATACCAACTCTATTTATCATCTGGATGCTGGTAGCGTTTGTTTATGAGGGCATGAAGATGCCGGTTTTCCAATAAGCTCAGTTTAATAAATAAATTCTTAAAGAAGGCTAAAGTGAAGAACTTTAGCCTTCTTTTTATGTTCACTAAATGTCATGCCTAAGAAGTTCATTTATCTTCTACTTGCTTTAATCCTTCCCATTGGAGTTTTTGTTTTCCTGAGGATGTTTGGCAAGAATGAGTTTACCATTCCTGTCTATTATGAGCAGGGGGTTTCAGATTTGCAGCCATCTTGTACATTCACCTATCCGGTTCCTTATACAATTCCAGATTCAATTATGCAGCGAATTGGATGGGCATCTGATAAGTTAGTTGTATTGTTGGTGGCGGATACTTCTTCCGTTGTTGATCTAGGCTTAAAGCACTTACAGGAGGAATTTGAAGCAAATGATTTTCAAATCATTTACCCTTCAGGAGAAAATGATTCCTGGGACCATTGGTATGCATGTTTCTTTTTTCTTAAACGACCGTGGTCAGCTGTGCTGATTGATTCTGAAAAAAGAATTCGTGGTTATTACGCACCCAATTCCCGTGAAGAAGTAGACAGGCTGATTGTTGAAATGAAAATTTTGTTGAAAAAGTATTAATATGCCTGAAGAGAAAGGACCGTATCATAGACTTATTATAGGGCTGTCGGTGGTGTTACCTTTGGCGGTTGCTGTGCTTTTTAAAGTTAAAATTCCAGGGTATGATCTGAGTTTTTTACCCCCCATTTATGCAACGATTAATGGACTTACAGCCATCCTACTAATTACTGCAGTGGTTGCAATAAAAAATCAAAAGAGGAAGTTGCATGAGAGTCTTATGAAAACCTGTATTGGATTATCCGCTGCTTTTCTGGTGATGTATGTTCTGTATCACATGACCAGCGATTCAACAGTCTATAGAGGAGAAGGACCGATGCGGATAGTGTACTATTTCATTCTGATTAGCCATATAGTTTTGTCTGTGGCAGTTGTGCCTTTTGTGCTTTTTACCTTTTCCAGGGCATTATCAGGTAATTTTGAAAGGCATAAGGCTTTAGCTAAATTTACATTTCCTATCTGGCTATATGTGGCTGTTACCGGTGTGTTGGTTTATTTAATGATTAGCCCATATTATGTTCAGAATAGTTAAATGAAGATGTGTATGAGACGAGGTAGACTCAAATTTCTATTGGTAGGAGCAGGACTTTTGTTTCTTTCATTTGGTGCCTCTGCCCAATGTGCTATGTGCAGGGCGTCTCTGGAGAACAATGTAAGTAATGGTGATATTGGTATTGCGGCTGGAATAAATTTTGGTATTCTGTACTTGTTTGCGGCACCATACACAGTAATTGCCTTGATTGCCTTTTTTTGGTATAGAACAAGTAAAAGCAATAGCCGTAATGAAGTCAAGCGCAGTATGGCAAGGTAAATGCCCACGGTGCGGTCAAGGCGATATTTTTAAATATCCATTGAGTAGCATTTCAAAATTCTCCGAAATGAATGCCAATTGTCCGCACTGTTCTGTTTCGTTTACACCTGAACCTGGCTTTTATTATGGTGCGTTGTTTGTTAGTTATGCATTCAATGTTGCCCTCATGGTGATAATTTCTATAATCCTGTATTTTTTCATTAGTCCACCAGATTGGGTATATGGAGTTTCCTTAGTGGTTGCCGCGATACTGTCTATCCCGTTCAGTTTTAGATACTCCAGAATCTTGTTTCTTCATTGGTTTGGCGGATTACAAAGTAAGTAATCTTACTTCGGATTTTCTTACTTTTAAGTATTGTCATAGATCATGGGTAAGGTAAAGCCTATCACATTATTGGTATTCTCAATAGCATGTGCTTTAGCAAGTATAGGCTGGGAATATTTCACTGATAATTCATCAGAAGCAGCCGCCAGGAAAATTTCTTCAAACCTTGAAAAGACCTTTAATTCGTTACAGCTTGAGGCCAATCAGATTATACACTCCCCACAGGAAGTTAATTGGTCAACATTGAATGGATCTCATTTTTTGTTGGATAGTTTGAATATTTTCGCATGGAGTAAACATGAATTCTTGCCCGATGTGCGTATACTCCAGGATTCTTTTAATGTGAAGTTATTACAGGTT
>DAOOCD010000081.1:0-13658 GCA_035408225.1 Cyclobacteriaceae bacterium
GGCCCTGCCTGCGCGTAGCCGCTTCGGCAAAGGCAGGCTTGAGCCGGAATCCCATAATACATTCACAAAACGGGATCGCGGGTCAATGCCCGCGATGACTAGTTGACTTTTGAGACAGCCTCTTCTTGTTTCACATAATTAAATTCTAATTATTTATTACTGTGTCCTTCGTGTCGGTAATCACGGCTGGCAGATTCTTTTCCTTGAACATACGATTGTAGTTATTGATATCCTTTTGGATCAATTCATTCATCTGTTGTTTGTACTTACTCCAATCAGCCTGCACATCACGCGAGCGATCCTGAACTCCTTTCGTCAGACGAGGATCATGGGTGTCGGCAACGCCTCGTAATTGCAGAAACTCAGAGTTTAGTTTATTGGGGAAATTGATAACATCCTGAAAGTTTTTAGAGCGGGGTTCTATCAGGTTTGATTCCCACTGGTCAATCTTCTTGATCAAATCCTTCCCGTTTTGAATAATCTCTTTTGCATCAGGATTACTTTTCAAAGATTCATTTATGGTCTCAACTTGCTTTTTCACCTGCCGCATGTTGTTAACTGACTTATGCAGCTCTTCAAATTGGTCACCGGCTTGTTTCAAAAACTCCTGCTGAGCTGTCCATTCTGCAACAGTAGCTGTTACTTTTGGATCTGAAATTATCTCAAGGTCAGTCTCTGATGATTGGCCTTTGTACGTAACACGGGCCTTGTATTTACCCGGTGCAACACGCTGACCACTATAATCACCATATACATAAACTCCGGGCACGCCACTCAATCCTTCTGTACGAAAATCCCAGGCAAACCGGTTAATCCCTGCTTCTGCCGGAATAGCTTGCGGGGCCGATGGACCACCAGGCCATGGTTTAAAAGTCTCATCCTTTTTGTTCGTATATTTACGAATCAGTTTTCCGCTGGCATCCATAATCTCTAACGTCACCTTGCTGGTATCCGCTTTCTCCTTCAGGTAGTAATCTAAAATCACACCATTCATCGGGTTGCGACCCAACCCTGGGATGTCACCAAAATATTCAGGGATGGTTACTGATGATAACCGATACGTTGGCTTGGGCGAGTAAATCTTCACTGTTGAATTAAAGGCTCCTTTTGATTGCTGAATTGCAGCAAGATCATCCAAAATCCAAAAAGCACGACCTGCAGTAGAGGCAACCAAATCGTTGTCTTTAATGATCAGATCGGTCACTGGCACGATTGGCAAATTCAATTGAAACTTGTTGAATGAAACACCGCCATTGTAAGAGATATAAAAACCTCTTTCAGAGCCAGCATATAACAGATCTTTTACCTTTTTATCCTCACGGATAACTTTGATAAAATCATCAATCTCAACTCCATTGCCAATCTTCGTCCATGTTTTACCATAGTCGTTGGACTTGTAGGTCATGTTTGAATAATCGTTAAACTTATAACGAGAAACAGAGATGTAAACGGTGGCCTTATCGTGTGGAGAAACTTCGATGGAATGCACCATCCCTTCAGGCATTCCGGCAGGAGTAACATTGCTCCATGTTTTCCCTCCGTCTCTGGTCAGGTTAACTAATCCACAATCACTACCCGTGTAAATTACTCCTTGCTCATGAGGCGATTCAATCACATAATAAAGGGTGTTATAATTTTCTCCACCAGCTCCTTCATTGGTGATAGGTCCACCGCTGGTGTTTTGCTTGGTGGTATCGTTGCGGGTTAAGTCCGGACTGATCACTTCCCAACTTAAGCCGCCATTGGTCGTTTTAAAAAGCACATTGCCACCATGATAAATAACTTTTGGATCGTGTGGAGAATTGATTAAAGGTGCATTCCAGTTGAACCGATATTTCATTTGCCTGGGTTTGAATCCCAGATTTGTAGCCGGATACTCTTGAATGTCTTTCACCTCACCCGTACGGGTATCTAACACATCAATTATTCCCTGATAACATCCTCCATAGAGTAACTCAGGATTATTGGGGTCATTAAATGCTACCCATGCACTCTCGCAACCTGGTCCGTTAAACCAATCCTTATCAGTGATTCCATAGCTTCCATTGCGGCTTGGTATAGCAACCGAGGAGTTATCCTGCTGACCACCATATACCCAGTACGGAAAACGGTTATCAACATTGACACGATAAAATTGCGCAGTAGCCTGATTATTTAAAGGCGACCAGGAACGACCGGTATTAAAACTGATTTCGCCACCACCATCATCGGCCAACGCCATTGTACTATTTGTTTTTGGATTGATCCACAAATCGTGAGTATCGCCATGACCTACGCGCAGGGTGGAAAAAGTTCTTCCACCATCAATTGAGCGTGTCATCGGTGCGTTTAATACATACACAACATCTTCGTTGATCGGATCTGCAAACACTTCCATGTAATACCAGGAACGGGCAGTAATTGTATGATCGCTCGACATCTGATTCCACTTTTTACCGCCATCATCTGAGCGATATAATCCGGCCTTTGATTTCTCCGCCTCAATAATTGCGTAAACACGATTCGGATTGGCGCGGGAAACACTAACTCCAATCTTACCCATCTCCTTTGGAAGTCCTTCCATAATCTTACTCCATGTTTCACCGCCATCAGTCGATTTCCAAATCGCACAACCCGAACCACCACTTTCAACTTTCCATGGATAACGTCTGTGCTGCCATGTGGCGGCATATACAATTCTAGGATTTTTCATGTCCATGCTCAGGGCAGATACTCCTGTATTCTCATCAACGTACAACGTTTTCTTCCAGGTTGCTCCGCCATCTATGGATTTATAAACACCCCGATCTGAACCAGGTCCATGAACGGCACCTTGTGCCCCTACTAAAACAATATCAGGATTAGATGGATGCACCGCGATCTCTGAAATATGGCGGGTCTTTTCAAGACCTATATTTTTCCAGGTCTTGCCACCATCTGTTGATTTATAGATTCCATCTCCATACGAAGTCATTACCCCGCGTACGGCATGCTCGCCAGTACCTACATAAATTACATTGGGGTCGCTTTCGCAGATAGCTATTTCACCAATGGACCCAACTTTAAAAAACCCATCAGAAATATTTTTCCAGGTAATTCCCGCATCATCCGTTTTCGCGATTCCCCCACCAGTATATCCAACATAATACACATTGTCATCCTGCGGAATTCCGGAAATCGCATTTGCACGACCGCCCCGAAAGGGACCAATGTTACGCCACTTAAGACCTTTGAAATTGGCGGCATCAAACGAAGAGACCGGTTGTGGGTCAGGTTTTGGTTTTGATTTTTGAGCAATTGCCATGGGCATAAATCCCAGGCACATCGCCAGCAGAATAGAGGATAGCTTTCTCATAAGAAGTTTAAGTTACAACTACAGATTTAACCAAAACTTACAAAAGAAACTACCTGAATTACGTATTCGGCACTATCTGTTTTTTAGCTCCCGTAAGGCTTTGGAGAAGGCCGTTTTAATAAAGTGACCCCGAGCATGATGTTGATCTTTAACTATCCAATGGCCATTGACTATAGTGCCCATTATACGACTGGAATCAGAAGTATACACCAATGTGGATAGACGATTTTTATCCGAGGTATCAGCGAGCAAGTGAGTAGTTGAATTGTAAATAACGGCATCGAACGGCTGGCCAACTTCAAAATGATTCTTTGATTTAAAACTCATCGCCTTTCTCCCCGATTCAATTTCTTCATTGACCATATAACCAGCAGCATCGCCTTCAAATGTATTGCGTTGATTGGAAACCAGCCGTTGCCGGTAATCGATCATCCGCAACTCCTCCATCGGGTTTAAACCAATGTGGCTATCCGTGCCAATACACCAACGGCCCTTTAGTTTCACATACTCCCGCATCCGGAAAATACCATCACCTAAATTACCTTCTGTAGATGGACACAAGACAACCGTTGCTCCTGATTTTGCCAAGGTAGTGAGCTCGCTATCATCGAGATGAGTTGAGTGCACCAGATTGAATCGCTCATTCACATCCAGGTTTTCGAGCAGCCATTGCATCGGGCGTTTGCCACAATACGCCAGACAGTCAGCCACTTCTTTTTTTTGCTCAGCAACATGAAGATGAAAAGGCAAATCCGAAGGTCCTTGCTTAAACGTTGTTTTGATATCGTTCAAATCAACGGCTCGCAATGAATGCACACTAAAACCCAGTGCGGCCCCATTGTAATTTTTTAGAATCGTTTTAGTAGACTCAAACAGTTTAAAATAGTCATCCACTGTTTTTGAAATAAATCTCCGCTGTCGGGGTTGCGGATCAAGACCAAAGCTACCTTTCTGATAAAAGACAGGTACAAGGGTGATTTTTATTCCAGCAGTTTTTGCTGCAGAGATCATTCGTGTACCCATTTCGGCAAGATTACTATAAGGCTTTCCATCCTTATCGTGATGCAGGTAATGAAACTCAGCAACGTGTGTATATCCATGACGCACCATTTCAGCATAGAGAATAGCTGCTATTGCTTCAGCCTGATCAGGATCAACCGAAAGCGCACATTGATACATAGCTTCGCGCCAGGTCCAGAAATCATCCGAAGTTCCTGCCGGATGATTCTCGGCAAGGCCGGCCATTGCATATTGAAATGCATGAGAGTGCGCATTCTGAAATCCGGGAAGTGCAAGACCTAAAACTGATTCAACAGCTATTACTTGAGCAGGGGGTTGACTTGATAAATAAGCAATCAATCCACTTTTATCAACGCCTACATAGGCAGGTGAAAGCCAACCGTTCTTTTGGAGAAGGGATTCAAATCTAAAGTATTTTAAACTTATCAAGTGCATGCGACAGGTCGCTCCTATGGAGCTTATTCAAAAATAATAAACGTTGCTACTCAACCCCACCCCTCTCCCCGGGGAGAGGGGTGTCCGAGGTACGAGGACGGGGTGAGGGACTATTCGCATTCATCTTATTTTCTTTGAATAGCTGATTTTTAATAAAGTTCAACACCTCATTCATCCTACTACTAACCTGATCATTCGTAAATCGGATTATTTTAATTCCATATTCCGCAAGATATTCTGAACGCTGTTGGTCATACATAATTTGCTCCTTCTTCATATGAATCCCTCCATCTACCTCAACGCCAAGACGCACTTCTTCACAATAGAAATCAAGAATATATCCTTGTATAGGTTGCTGTCTCCTAAATTTTAAATTGTCAAGTCTTCTTTCACGCAATTCTTTCCACAAAAGTTGTTCTGCTTCAGTCGGAGTCTTTCTCATCTCCCTCGCGTGACCAAGGATTGCGTCTGTGGTCTTATCCCGACTCCAAACTTCAACTTCTCGATTTATTTTATCCTTGGGCGTAGACATGCGGTTTGTTTGTTGTAAACAATCCCTCACCTCCGGCCCCTCTCCCCGGGCCTGCCTGCACGAAGCCGTTTCGGCAAAGGCAGGGAGAGGGGTGTCCGAAGTACGGGGTGAGGGATTATCTCAATTGTTCAATCAACTTTTCAAATACTTGCTTCAGTAATTCCTGCATTTTCGCAGCGCGAACTTTATCGTATTTGGTTTCGGTGTCATCCATGTAATTCACCTTGGTCATTTCCAACTGCAATGCATGTCTGTTTTTTACAGGCTTGCCGTAGTAGCGGGTAATGTAACCACCTTTAAACGGATGATTGTGCGAAACGGAATATCCGCTCTGATTCAATATGCCCAGTACCGACTCGATAAAATTAGGAGAAGCAGAAGCTCCATCAGCATCACCTAAAATCAAATCAGGAAATTTATCCTTTTGAATGGTGGGCACTTGCTGACGAATTGAGTGACAATCCCATAATAGCACCTTACCAAATTTCTTCCTGCGTTGCCTAAGTAACTCCTTCACCTTGCTGTGATAGGGCTGATAGTATAAATCTTTTCTCCGCTTTACTTCTGGCAATTCAACCTCCTGGCGCTCGTCTTTATAAATAGATTCGCCCAGAAAAGTTGTTGCCGGACAGAGACCTGTTATAAAGCGACCATCTGCGTAAAGCGGTTTGCTATATGGATCACGATTCAGATCAATCACCCAACGACTATAATTGGCCGTAATCATAGTAATACCCATAGATGGAGCAAATTCATAAAGAGTTTGCACAAACCAATCGGTATCATCGGGCGCTTTAATCAGTTTTGCTTTATACTGATCTTTAATCTCATCCGGAAAAGCCGTACCGCAATGAGGCACGCTAATTATAATAGGAACTTCTGATGTTGAGGCTGGATGAATGGTATACCCCATTATTTCTTCTTTGATTCAGATTCTACCCTTACTCTCATTTCTTCCACTTGTTGTAATGCGGCTTGAGCACGATCAACTTGCATCGCTACTTCCCGATTCTTAGCTTCTAATTGCTTGATCAATTCTACTGATTTACGCTCACATTCAATAGCCAACGTTGCCTGTCGCTTTGACTCTGCTTGTTGAACAAAGGCATATACAAATGCAATTAGTGCAATAAAACCAAAGGACACGATTAATAATGAAGTTGCTCTTGAACTCATATCTTACTTATTCGCTTTCAAGGCTTTTATCTGCTCTTCTGCTAAGGTGCGTTGAACCATGGCTTCGTGTTGAGCAAGCTCCGCCATCTTCTGAAATTCTTTTGCCTTTAATTCTTGCTCCTGTGCATGTTTTATAAACTCCTGTTTCTCCTTTTCACAAACCGCTGCTACCTCATCAATTTGTGACTTCTGTTGAAAGGCATACCCCAATGAGGCAAGGGCAACAAATGCCAAGGCAATCAAACCGAATGTTTTGCTCATACCAAAAGTTTATTTAGTTTTTCTTCGACTTCTTTTTCTTCTTAGTAGTTTCTACTGGCGCTTGTGGTGTGGCAGTGGTTGAATTGGCTTCTGCTTGCATTTTTAGTTGATTCTGCAACTTAGCAATCTCCGCTTTGTATGAGGCAACATCGCGGTTGCCCATTCTTGCCTTTAATTGCAAAATCCGTTGAAAGGACTCATCGATTCGCTCCGGCTTAATCTCGCCTGTTGATACTAACTTTTTAATAATCGCATGCACTTTATCTACCGTTCGTTCATCGCTGCCTGCAATATTATTTGAAAAGCACATAACATCAACACCCGCATTGATAGCCAACTTGATTGTTTCTTCCAATCCAAAATTTTTAGAAATGGCATGCATCTGCATGTCATCAGAAAAAACAACGCCATTGTACCCTAATCGCTTTCTTAAAATACCATCGAGAATATCTTTTGATAGTGTACCCGGATAACCTTTTGGATCCAGATTTTTATTAACAATATGTGAGGTCATAACGCCATCGGCATAACCAGAGTCAATCAACACTTTATAAGGCTTTAGCTCCTGCTCGCTCCATGTATTTGTTACATCGGCTACACCAAAATGGGTATCGTCTTTTGAACTGCCGTGACCGGGAAAATGCTTTATCGAAGTTAAAACTCCGTACTTTCGATGTTGCTTAATCACTTCCTTCGCCATCATAATAACAGTATCCGGGTCGGCAGAGTAAGCACGTTCTGGTTTGGCAATAACTGTGTTATCTTTATTAATGGCCAAATCAACACAAGGAGCAAAATTCACATTGAATCCTAGTCCTGCCAACGTAGCTGCTGTTGCATCCGCATAAAACCGCACGGAGTCCAGAGATTTATATTTACCTAAGGAAGCTGCCGTTATTGATCGCGTAAATCCATATTTTTCTTTCAATCGATTCACTTTGCCGCCTTCCTGATCAATACAAATGAACAATGGTATGGATGCAGCTTTTTGATACGTCCAGGTCATATTTTTTACGCTGGCAAATGCATTGGGCTTATTCGGAATGTTCTTTTCAAAGAAAATCAATGCTCCCACTTTCCCCTTCTTTACTTCCTCCAAAACTTTTTCATCCAACTCGGCTTTTGGCATACCAATCAAAATCATCTGGCCGATTTTTATATCCATGATATCCGGGGTCTGACTCACTACACGGAAACTCAAAAAACAAATCAAACACAAAAACACACACTTTTTCATCTGCTTATAATTCGGGTTAATATTTTTCGTGGATTGTAAATAATATTTTCTCCATCCGCTTTCGTACTTCTGAAGTGCTTGCAAGGTAATTATTATTCATCATGCTAAAGATGAAAATCTTGCCTTTACGGGTGATCAGATAACCGCTGAGAGAATGATTATTACTCAGCGTACCTGTTTTTCCATAAATGAAGGGTGTCTCCTTTTTATACCAATTCTTGATTGTGCCATTTCTTCCGCCAACGGCAAGCAAACTGAATAAGCGATCTTGCGGCACTTGCACATAAATTTTCTCCCAAAGTTTTACGATTGATCGGGGGGTGAATAAGTTATATCGCGAAAGCCCCGATCCATCTACCCAATTAGGTTCATCCGGTAAATCCGCCAGAAAATTCTTTTTAGCATATTTTATTGCTATCTCTGGTTTTAATGTGTCGCTTACCACTGCCGCACATTGCAACAATAATTGTTCAGCAATAAAATTATCGCTGTCCTGCATCATTACCCGGTATAGACTATCAAGCGGAACACTCTTTAGTGAAATTGCTTCCGCAGGCAATGCCAGATTAATTTCTTCCACCACTCTCTTTAATGTATCGCTTAGCAGATCCACAACCAGATCACTACTGTAGTGATAAGGAACCTGCCAGCGTGTACCTGAAGACTTTCCAGGAAAATAGGTAAGCTGATTATCATCCAGTTCGCGAATAATTTCTTCATATTTATGTGGCTCAGTCGCGATGGTAAAATGCTCCATAAAATAGCGCGGCATTACAGCAAAGTAAGAAGAGTCCTTCTCAATGCTTACCAGGTTTCCAAAGAGCGGAAATGAGGATCGTTCAGCCGAATAACTATACGGATAGTCATCCCAAGCCCAACCGGGGCCCAGCGATTCAGTTTGGAAATTGTTAGCTGAAAAGAATAACCTTCCGGGTGCCTGTTGCAGGAAATTTAAGGTGCGGCCATTATCAAAAGTATTTTCATACAAAAAAGAAGCATCGCCCATGCCCCAAAAAATCAATGAGTCACCGCGTTGTGTATACTTCAATGATGTTGCTGAATCACCCAGCATTTGCAAGGAAGAATAAAACGTAAAAATTTTGGTGTTGGAGGCTGGAGTGAAGTACTTATCTGACTTATACTCTATGAGATATTTCTTAGCAGCAAGATCATATAGTGCAAACCCAGCATGCTCCTTTAAGTCAAGCTCTGCTTTTTTTACTTCCTTAACAATAATGCTTTTGGGAGAGCAGGCCCACCCCAACAGCAGAAAAGAAATTAGATAAACAGAAATCCTCATTCATCAGGCAAGATACCGTTCTTTCAGCACTTGGCAGTGATGAGTTTCGTGGCCGGCAATAATAAAGGCAAGGGCTATAACTGATAGCTCATTGTTGTTTACTGGTCCTTTGCGCATGAGCATTTCGGGGGTAAAACTTTCAAATAAGTCAATGGTGGACGATCGTAAGTGTGCCATCTCGGCAGCTATCTTTTGCAAACTTCTACCCGAAGCATTCGCCTGCGGGGCATACTCGTTTTCTTCAAAGGGTGCCAAAGGCGTTTTATCATTCCGTGCAAACCGAAGTGCTCTGTAAGCAAAAATTCGCTCGGCATCAATCATATGACACAGCAATTCCCGAATGGTCCACTTTCCGGGTGCATACTGAAAATCCGCTTTCTCTTCATGAATTGAATGGACTAATTCCAGGGCCCGGTGACCCGAGATGCGCAGCGCCTGCAACAAATCCGTTTCATCAATTTGCTTTACATAGTTTTTATAATAATTAGGAACTGTAGCGAGGTTCAATAGCATAAATAAAGATTTTAAAATTCCGTAAACAAAGCATCCGGTAAAGACTCATCAACCTTCACATTTTTTGGGCCACCCCCATCAGATCGATCACCCGATAACAAAATAGTTCCATACTTCTGATAATTATCCCATGGCCTTACGAAATTTGCTGTGTCCTGACTGGCATTGGAAAAATAGGCCCAATGGCGAACCAGTTTTTCATGTTTGTCAACAAACAGTTTGTATTTGTTTTGTGGAGTCACTCCAACTTCCTTAAAAGTAAGAATAAGTGAATTATAGCGTTGCCCGGCCAGCGTATCTTCACCCATGTATTTTATGGTTACGCCAGAGTCTTTGATTTTGAAGGGCATTACTAACCAATACGAATCATTGATCCAGATACTCTTAGCTTTATCCAGAAGTTTCTTCAGGCTATCAGGCTCAGTGATCTCAGTTCCCTTAATTCTCACTCTTCCTTCACCACTGGAAATATTGACAAGATAGATGGTGCTATCAGGCTGGCTCTCTATTCTCACCCGGCCCGTGTACTTATCCCAGATCAAATCTCTGCGCCCGAAAAAATTCCATGAAATAAAACGTGTCTTATCCCAGTTTTCCCTTCCGCCCATGGCGTGCATTATACTATCGGCTAATTGAATGGCGGCAGGATCGGACCCCGTAAGATCAAATCCTTCGGCTGCTGGATTTTGTTCAGCCAACGATTTAGTTGACTCCTTTGGTGTGCATGAGCACGCCAGAAAAGCCAGAATGATTACAGAGATCAGTGTTTTCATGAGGTTTGGTTTTTGGGGTTGGTGAAGGTAATCAAAAATCTGAAAAGGTGTGAGCAAAATTCTTTCTCCTGGCATACTTACATCAGAGTTATCATTAGCCTTTGATTTCATCTTTTTTATCCCACGCTCTCGTAATCTGATATTTGCCCTGCGAATATTTCATCATAGAATTCCGAGCTAAAATTTCAATCGGAAATACAACCAATGCTATAAACACCTGAATGATGAAGTCTACAACCGGAGATGATTTAAATCCAATCAAAGAAGCTAATACAGTCTGCAAAAACTGAATCAGCATCACTACGGTAAGCAATGAAAGAATCTGACTGATGTATCGATACCGGCTATTAGCACGGGCTAACCGAAGCGACAGGATAACTAACCCACTGAACACGGTAAACTCCAAAGCATAAAACCACCAGCGTTGCCAATAGGGTGGCAGCACACGAAAATCCAACTGCTCCACCTTAGACTCATTGCCCAGCAGGTCGCGAGACTGCACCGCCAACAGATATTTACCCGGAGGCAAATAAGAAAATGGGATAATATTATTTGACGCAGACCAAATCGACCACGGGGTGTTGAGTCCCTTTACCTGGTATCGGTATTGAGTTGTGTTTAACCCTACATAATCCGGTTGAATAAATTCAAAAGTTATCGAACCTTCATTTTGCTCAACTTCAATTCGCTGGGCAAGTTTAACTTCCTGGCCACGGATGCCACGGAGAAAAAGCGGATAACTTGACGGAGTAGGTGCGCTGGAGGCAATACTGAATTTATATAATTCATTAGCCGCAGTAATAACCCATAACCCATCTTTTTGATTGTCCGGAGCCAGGTACCGTAAATTTGGAAACAGACCCAGCCATTCAAGCTTTAGCGACTTCATTCTTCTGTCTACTGTGCGCCACCGGGCACCATCATTAAACCAGAAATATCCACCTGTGGCAAAGTACTTACGAGGACCAGGCAATGAATCGAACTTGACAAAAGACGATTTGCCATCATACCGACTAAACTGACCGGAAGCTGCGATGTACAATTCATTTCCATACGCAAGCCCCACCGTTTCATCTTGTGATGGATTGTTAATTGGAATCGAAATCACATCGGTGATATCTCCTTCAACCGTCTCAATTTTATAAATTTTTGTGCGCCCGCAAAGCCAGATATTCTCAAGGCGATCTTCAAAGGTATGACTGATGAGATCTTTCAAGGTGTCGATCAGATTTGTCTCCTTCCATTCCCCTTCAACAGATTCAAAGGTCTTCATTCTCTCAGCATACGTTCCAATAAAAAGTTGCTGCAGCAAGGGAGAAAAGAAAACAGAGCGTACAGGTTCCTGTAGTATAGCCTTGGATTTTAGTCCCTCCACTTCATATAACCCACTCATACCCGAGGCAAGGAACTTGCCATTAACTTCCTCGAGCTGAATGACCTTACCTTCTATACCTGCAATTTTTTTGTATGAAAACTTATCTGAGGTCAGTACTGAGTCTTTTTTTATGATTGGTAGTGCTGGTTCGACCTTCTTCTTGTTGGAGTTCTTTCTTCCTTTACTGGTCGCTACTGTAGTTGTAGAAATATTTTCCAAAACTTCAGATCCAACTTCAACCAATTGAAATAATCCAAGGGTTGTACCCACAAACACGTTGCCCTGATAGGACTGTGCACAGAGTAGATTCCCCTCCAACCCTGGAAAGTGATCAAAGGAACGGAATGGAAGCCCGGGTGAAATCCGGGTAAACCCATATTCATGAGCTACCCATACGCCCTGGCTGCGGTCAGTCATTAATGCATAAACTTCATTATCGGGCAGGCCGCTGAAGTAATCCATTATTTGCTCAGTAACTCCGGTTTGCGAATTCACAAATAAAACTCCGCCACGCAGCGTACCGAGGGCAATGAGATTATCATTTACCCACACGCCATTCATCAATACATTCTTGTTAAGAAATTCCTGGTCCTTCAAAATCAACTCACGCAGCACATTGTTTTCATGCACAAAAACCCGATGATCATTCATCCCCACCAAAAACTTCTTTCGATCCAGAGAAGGCGTTGAAAAAACCAAGTTCCCCGGAGTGATATCAGAAGCGATTAGTTTCTGACCCTCCACTTTAAGTAACCCCCGCTTTGATGTGCTTACATAAGTATTTCCATTGACTTCATAAATACCTAAAAAATTTCCCTGTGAGGAATCTGATTTTAAAATCCAGTTCGTTGCATTTTGAGTAATAGAGTAAGATACTAGTTGGTCTTTGTTGCAAAAGAAAATATTCTCACCGTTTGACAGGGTTGAAAAGAAATCAAAGCCAGCTGCAATGCTTTGATAAGGCCTGGGGCTCTCACTCTTGGCCCCTAATTTTCCGATTCCCGTAAGGCCCGCAACAAATACATTGGTACCCTGGGCTGAAAGTGCATGCACCGCACCGGGCACTGAAATAAGTCGCCAGTTTTTTCCATCAAATTCAAGTACTCCGCTTTTGGTTGCAAAATAAATTTCGCCTTGCGCATCCTGCACAAGATTAACACTACGAAAGTCGATGCGGTCGTCAGGGGGCGAGTAATGCGAAAGAAAGTAAGTGCCCGTTTGCGCCTGTACCGAAAGAGAGATAAGCCAGAGACAGAATAAGCGTAAAGCAGATCGCATAGTTAAACTAATCCTTTAAACCCAGATTATGCATTACGAAAAAAATTAGCGCTATTTAACTGACGAATCCTTCCTTGCGTCAGGATTGTCAGGGTTTAACCTTGACAATGAAAATCACCAAACCGGTGATCTTGTAAATTAGAGCAACCTGGTGATTTTCATTCGTCAGGGGCTGACCAAAAAGTCAAAATATAAATCAAAGTGTCATTCCGGCCCCGAAAAGTCGGGGCGAAATCCCGAATTGTGTGTACTCAGCGAGATCGCGGCTCAAGGCCGCGATGACAGATTGGCTTTTTGGTCAGCCCCACGGTTAAAAATAGTTTAAATCGAGGTGAATAAAAAAGGTGAGGGTTGAAGCCTCACCTTTCTTACAGCGTACTCGCATTTAGCGGGCAACAAAAATAAAATCGCTGCCTGGGGCATT
>DAOOCD010000082.1:0-13608 GCA_035408225.1 Cyclobacteriaceae bacterium
CTTGTTTGTGTTCACACCGGCTATGCACAATGGACGCGAGAATGGTCAATGGGTTATGTATTTTCCAGCCCCACCGGCAAAATGAGTCAAACCATCAATCAGGGCCATGGAATTGCGATGGATTTTCAGATGCTGGCACCCAGCCAGAAGTACTCGTTAGGCGCAGATCTCAATTATTCTATTTACGGCTATGATAAATCCCGCCAGGAATACATGTTTCCTGATGGTACTACTGCACAAATGGATGTAGATGTCTCAAATACATTTATGAACCTGATGGCAGCGGGGCGATACAACCTGGTTACTGGTAAAAGTCTGACCCCCTATGTGTCGACAAAAGCCGGCTACGCCTGGTTCAGAACTGACTTAAACATTTACGACCCGGACGATACTGATAGCTGCAAACCCGTAGAGACGGCCCTCCTTCAGAAAGATGGAACCTGGATTTATTCAATCGGGGCTGGGGTAAAGTATGATCTTTCGTCTGTGTTTAAAAAAGTTAGGAAAGAAAGAATGTTCATCAACCTGAGCGCCAACTACACCCAAGGCGGCACTGTCAATTATATGAACACGGATGCTCCTGATGCTCATCATACCACTTCAAGCACCACTCGCTCGGGCGATGTTGAAGCAGCTTTTATAAACACGCAAACGCAGGTTATTCATAAACATCACGTGGGCTATGTATACTCCAGTTTTGCACAGATGATGGATTTTCGGTTATCGCTTACATTCCGATCTCATAGATAGAATCTTAAATCGAGAGTAGGCAGCATTGTTCATTCGGGTTGATACCGAAGCGAAACAAGTCCGGTCTCATATACTTTATGATCTGTTAACTTCAGCTTTTTCCGGCTGGCTATGTTCTGGAACAAGGATTTACCACCCCCTAAAATGATGGGATGTACCGAAAGCCAGTATTCATCGATCCAACCGCTATTGACAAACGTGGTGAGCAACTCTGCCCCACCAAACATCCAAATATCCTTGCCGGGTTGTTTTCGCAAATCGCTGATTTGCTTTTCAATGTCACCAGTTATAAGTTTTACATTTTCTCCTTTTAATTCTTTTAGCGTTTTTGAAAACACATAGGTAGTCATGCCCTTCCAGGGATTTTCACCTGCCATAGTTTGCGCCAATTCATAGGATTTCCGGCCCATAAATATCGTGTCAATTCGCTTGAAGAAATCGGACAAACCGTAATCCTGATCCGTGAAACACCAATCATACTCACCGTTGGGGCCTTCGATAAATCCATCCAGACTTACTGCCAGGCCAAGAATAATTTTTTTCATAGTCATCTAGTTAGTTGTCCAGGCGTCTGACCGCCTGCCTTTGCCGAATCCGCCAACTGGCGGAGCAGGCAGGCTCAAAGCGGTCTGACGCCTTTAACTTAATTACTCCAATTCCTCACACATAAATCCCTGAAAAGACAACACTTGAATTGCCTGTTGCGGTTGCACGGAAGCAGAAACAATCCGAAGAATCCGATCACAATCATCCAATGCAAAATTCCATTGCCCATGTCCTGCCAATCCATTCAGCAAGGGTGCCAGTTGATTCACGCTTTCGTGATTTTGTACAGATGTTTTAAAAACCAATACTTCCATACGTAAAAAGAATTATATAGGCTGTTAAACAAGCAGTCACCAAACCTAAAAACAAGATCATCAGCCGACTGCGACTCATACTATACCGACCTGAATTTCAGTTGAATTAGCCTCCGGAAAATTAAAATCAGCATTGACATAAATCTCCCGATTAGCAGCCACAGGTTGCAAAGATTCTTCATGGAGGAACTTCATCAGTTTTTCATAGCTGGATGGGATTTCAAGCCAGTTTCCTTCATGTCTTAATGAGACGCACTTAAATTCTTCCGTGCGTTTAAAATGAAACTTACCGTCATAATCCGGAAGAACCTCGGCTACAGGCAAAGAGATTTCCAACGTAAATGGTTTAAATACGTCACCCATAAATCCAAAGTAATGCCAGTGAATCGGACCCGTAATTGTAAGTCTGTTTATTACAGCCTCCTGAAATAATTCAGTTGCCACCCACATGAACTTATTCAATTCTGCCACCGTGGTTTCGGTTCGGTAAAACAAAAAATTAATTGGCTTTACATTTCTAAGCGTTGGAATTTGTTCCGTTGTTGATTTCATACCTTTTAAGTTTTGTGCTAATCAACGATTGAGGTATGACAGCCCTATGTCAATAGAAAAAATAAATTTTAAGATTATTTTAGAAGTAGTGACAACCCTATGTCAACAGAGAGAAGAAATAAGTCAGAATTGAGAAGCTAAGAATGGTAAGTCAGGATTTGTAGACTTCGTTCGCCCTGGCGTGATGTGTATATAATTCCTTCGAAAGTTCGGCTACCCGTTCGCGTAGAATGTCCGGGCTTTCTACCTCCACCCCACTGCCAAACATCAATAGCCAGCGGGCAATAAAATCGATGCTGTCCATCATAAACTCAGCCCGGATGCGATCTCCCAAGTCAGTCTGAGTTGTAGCCGAATTCAAAGGTCTATTGGCAAGTACTTTCTTATCAAACACAACAACAGCCTGCACCAGGTTTTGATTGGATTGAAACATGGCCTGAAAATACTCCTTCAACGAGACCGTACTACGGGCTTCAAATTTTTCGCCTGTGGTAACAAGGTTTTTAATCCGGTCGGCCCGAAAGTCGCGATACCCATTGCGCAACCGGCACCAGCCAATCAGGTGCCAGGCCAGACTATAAAAGAAAATGCCCGCTGGCTCTACTAGCCGTTGAGATACTTCGCCCGTGCTGCTGCAATAATCTATTTTCAGAACTAGTTTTTTTGCCACGGCCCGCTGAATCTCGGTCATGAAATGATCCGGAAACGACTCCTCATTGGTTTCATTCCTTCCACGAAAGTGGACTTGAATATTAGAGTCAAGGGTTTCGAGGCTATCCTTGTCTGCTTCATTCAATACTGACTTGATTTTATATAATGCTGAATCAAACGCTGATCGCACTGACTTGTCAGCAATTTTTTCTACCAGTTTACCAGCCAGCATCATGGAGTTGGCTTCGTCTTGCGTAAACATGACTGGGGGCAAATGAAAGCCATCCACAATAAAATATCCCTTTCCCGCCTCTGAGCCGATGGGAACACCTGCTTCCATTAAAGCCTTTACATCCCGGTAAACGGTGCGCAGACTCATGCCAAACCGATCAGCAATTTCTTCGGCCTTTACCACGCGCTTGGTTTGCAGGTGAATTAAGATTGCGGTAAGTCGATCGATGCGATTCATTAGTCAAAAATAATAAACCCCGATGAATCGGGGCTTACTATTGAAATACAGAAGATGTGTTGTTACCAGAAGATTGTGTAGAGTATGGCGCAAATGATCAGAATGATGGTAGCTCCAATATTGAATGC
Source organism: Cyclobacteriaceae bacterium (assembly GCA_035408225.1). GTDB lineage: Bacteria > Bacteroidota > Bacteroidia > Cytophagales > Cyclobacteriaceae > ELB16-189. Next base: position 3,411 of record DAOOCD010000082.1, read on the forward strand.
CGGACTTGTTTTAAATAATTCGGCTGTCAGGTTGATTCCTTTTTCATTCACTTTTCCTTTTCCTTCCAGGTAGCTGAGTATTAGAATAATTGCAATGGATAGAATAGCTGTAATAAACATCTGATGCATAAAGGGAAGGTGTACGAAGATGGCTGAATCGGACCAACCATTGGGCGCCACTTTAAAATAGAGGGCGATAGGTACAGAAAGAATCACACCCCAGATAGCTGCACTGTTGGTGGCACGTTTCCAGAACAATCCTGTGAGGAATACGGCCAGAATTCCCGGGCTTATAATTCCTGTATACTCCTGAATAAATTGAAAAGCCTGACCTAAGTTTCCTAGCATCGGAGCAATGAGCATGGCTATCACTAAGGCTACGCCTCCACTGATGCGTCCTACATTAACGGTTAACTTATCGGAAGCATTTTTATTGATATATGGCCGGAAAATGTCCATTGTAAAAATGGTAGACGTAGAATTAAGCATGGAAGCCAAGGATGAAACAATAGCGGCTGCCAGTGCTGCCAACACCAATCCTTTTAATCCAGTTGGGATGAAACTCCGAACCAGCCAGGGGAATGCGTTGTCATTTATTACACCCCCGTCTTTATTCAAGAAGCTAGGGTCAAGAGTTTGCGAAGTCAATTGACCTGAAGCATCGGCATTCATCACGAAGGCGATAATACCGGGAACAACCACGATCAGCGGAATGATCATTTTTAAAGCGGCTGCAAACACAATTCCTTTTTGTGATTCTTCCAGGCTTTTAGCTGCCAATGTTCGTTGAATAATATATTGGTTAAAGCCCCAATAGTAAATATTGGCAACCCACATACCGCCAACAAGCACCGCCAGGCCCGGCAAATCCCACCAGGCATCTTTTCCGTCAGGAGTAATAATTTCTCCTTTTGACAAGATCATCGAGAATTTACCTGGAACGGTGTTGAACACATGTACGAATCCATCGATGATACCTCCTGTTGGTGAAACTTTTTCAAGCGTAATATAGGTTGTGACCAAACCTCCGAAGACAAGAAGAACAACCTGCACCACATCTGTCCAGGCCACCGCTGATAATCCACCCCATAGTGAATAAGCTGCAGCGAAGAGGCCAAGCGCGAGAATGCTGTACATCATCAAGCTTCCATCGCCAGTTCCAATAACAGTATCCATCGCGCGGGCACCGAGGTAGAGAACCGTAGTAAGGTTTACAAACACAAAGAGGGCAATCCAAAAAATCGCAAGAATGGTTTTTAGATTTGTGCTAAAGCGCTTCTCAACAAATTCAGGAATTGTGTAGATCTCTTTCTTAATGAAGATCGGAAGGAAGAATTTACCCACAACCAATAATGTTATAGCCGCCATCCACTCGTAGCTGGCAATGGCCAGACCAATGGCAAAACCCGATCCCGACATTCCAATGAACTGCTCGGCAGATATATTTGCAGCAATCAATGAAGCTCCGATAGCCCACCAGGGAAGCGATTTGCTTGCCAGAAAGTAGTCTTCAGCATTTTTCTGATGGCCTTCCTTATCGCGCGAAACCCACAGGCCAATGCCGAGGATCAATGCGCAGTAGGCGCCAAATACGACAATATCCAGAATTGATAGACTCATAGGTTAGGGTTAAGTGTGAAGCTAAGAGTTAACTCCTATTCAGTTTGTCAATAGCATGGACCCCCTGAGAAAAGTTAACCGAATAAAAATCAGGTTCTTTTTTGAAAGTAACAACATATTTCTTTCTGACTGCCAAAGAATATTTCTCAACAGCATCCTTCCGTACCAGATTTATGATGCACCCCCCAAAGCCACCCCCCATCTGCCGCGCACCCAAAACATCCCTCGGAAATTCCGCGGCCAGCGCTACCAACAAGTCAGACTCTTCGCAACTCACTTCGTATTGCTTGCTCAAACCCCAATGTGTTTCAAACATCAGTTTCCCGAAACCAACCAGATCCTTAGCCTTTAACAAGTTGGCAGCACTTTGCGTCCGTCTTATTTCGTTAACAACATACTGACATTTTGGAAATACATTTGAAGAAACCAAACTTCGGATTGATTCCAGATCAGATTCCGTTACATCCCGCAAGGAATGAATAGTTGAGTTTTTCTTCTGAAGAAGTGAAACGCCTTCCTCACAAGCAGCTCTTCGATCGTTATACGCTGAGGAGGCCAGTGTATGTTTAACCTTTGTATCGATAAGCAAAACATCAATCTCAGGAAAATGGAATGGCAGGTATTCATGCACAAGGCTTCTGCAATCCAATAAAAGGGCTGACTCCTTCTTTCCAAATAAACTCGCATACTGATCCATGATGCCACAGCGCACCCCGGCAAATTCGTGCTCGGCACGTTGGGCAATCTGAGCCAATTCCAATCGCGCGAGTTCACACTCAAATAGTTCGTTGAGGGCAAAACCAAACCCACAACACAACGCAGCTGAGGAAGACATGCCGGCTCCGGTGGGTATGTTGCCGCCAAATACACAATCAACTCCACCAATATCAAAGCCGCGCTGTCGGAATCCATCCACCACGCCCATCAGGTAATTGATCCAATGACTGCCTGCTTTCAATTCATCTAACCCAAAGGAAATCTGTTTATCATAATCTACAGAATAAAAAGTAAACAGGTCGCTTTCATTTTTAGAAACCGCAAACTGAATGTGCTTATCAACAGCCGCGGGCATTACAAAGCCATCATTATAATCCGTGTGCTCCCCAATCAGGTTTATCCGGCCTGGAGCAGTGACCATGAAAGGTTCCTTATTGTATTTCTCTAAGAACAGAGAAAGAATAGTATCTGATAAACTCATAATAAGTATTGATCCGACCGCAATCGGACACCTGTTAACGTAATTGGACAGGGTTCCTCTTACTAATCATCCTTTAAGCTCTAAAAATAAGGTTATTTTTCTGGTATCTGCTTTGGAATAACCTTTTAAACACCAACCCTATGTGGAAAAATTACCTCTTGCTCTTTTTCAGGAATCTTAGGCGTCAAAGACTTTTTTCCACTATCAATTTGTTGGGGCTCACGGTCAGTGTCTCCAGTGCCTTGTTCATCTATTTGTATGTTCGCCATGAATTTAGTTATGATCGCTTTCATTCTCATGCTGATCGTATCTATCGGGTAAATCAAACTTTCATTTGGGGCGAGAATGATAATAATCAGTTTGCTTCAACGGGTCCGGGTGTGGCAACCGCCTTGCGGGAAGAATTGCCGGAAGCAGAATTAATTACCAGCATTCATACACCCGGAAACTCCTTCATTTCCTATACTAATCCAACGGGTGAAATAATCACGTTTGAAGAGGACGAAGTCCTGGCTGCAGATACCAATTTTTTCAAAATGTTTTCCTTTCCCTTACTAAAGGGAAATGCCACTTCCGCTTTAAAGCAAGCCAATACATTGGTGATGACGGAATCCACAGCAAAAAAGTATTTTAAGAATGAAGACCCGATTGGCAAATTGGTTCGCCTTGGCAAAGCGGAAACTCAACAGACGTATGAAGTGACTGGTATTGTGCAGGACATTCCTGAGAACTCTTACATAGAATTTAATGTGCTGCTTTCCCTGAATAGTTTCCCGGCTGTAGAACGACTCCACTGGAGTTGGGTTTGGACACAGCTCGAAACATTTATTCGCTTAAAAGAAAATACAGATCTGGAAAATACACGCACGAAGCTGGCGAAGATTCCAAGCAAATACGCTGAAGAGACTTTACAACGCGTTATGAATGTTTCTTACGAGGAATACATTAAGTCTGGAAAAAAATGGGAGTTGTTTCTTCAACCAATGTTAGACATTCACTTACCTGATCAAATGGTGTATAACCGCCTGAATGAGTCCGGAAATAAGAAGATTGTCTATTCCCTGATTGGAGTTGCAGGGTTTATCCTGCTGCTTTCGTGCGTGAACTTTATGAATTTATCTACCGCTCAATTTACGCGCAGGGTAAAGGAGGCAAGCATTCGGAAAATTTTAGGGTTGGGCCGAAAGGAATTGAGCATGAACTATTTTCTGGAAGCGTTAGCATTTTGTGTGATTGCACTTGTGTTGGCTTTGGCCATTGCACAACTATTGTTGCCTGCGTTTAATCTGATTACCGGAAAATCGCTGCAGCTTGATTTATTTGGAGATTCCAGTTTAATTATTTCATTGATTGGGCTTGTGGTATCAATGGCTGTAATTGCGAGTAGTTATCCAACCTTCTTCCTTACTGGTTTTCATCCTGTGGAAGGAGTGAAAGGAAAATTAAAAGCTGGCAGCAAGGGGAAAGCGTTTCGGAGTGGGCTCGTAGTATTTCAATTCAGTGTATCGATTATCCTGATTGTTTGTACAGCCATTGTATATCAACAATTAAACTTCGTGTCGGAAAAAGACCTTGGATTTAACAAAGAAAACCTGCTTTCGCTTAGCCATGTGGAACACGTAAAGGATGCTGAAAGCATGGCTAGTGCTGCCTTAAATGTTTCGGGGGTTGTTAGCGCTACCTGGTGTTCTTCCTTGCCGCCAGAAGTATATGGTGGCGATAAGTTTAGTGCTGAAGGAATGAACAACCAGACGTTTGCACTTAATTATACTTCCGCTGATGAGCAATTTGTACCCACCCTGGATATTAAACTCAAATACGGTAGAAACTTTTCAAAAGACATGCCCGGTGACGAAGAGCGGGTTATTCTCAACGAAGCAGCCATCAAGCGAATTGGCTGGACGGCAGACGAATCGGCTCTTGGTAGAAAAATTGAATCTCCGGGTGGTGAAATTAAGTTTGAGGTAATTGGTATTGTAGGCGACTTCAACTATTGGTCACTGGAAAATTCCATCGAGCCGATGGCGATCTTTCACATCAAATCTAAAAACTTATTCGGTGTAGGTGATAAGCGCTACCTCGCGTTACGAATTGAAGGACAAACCAGTCAGGCGTGGGAAAATACAATTGCTGAGGTCACCACACTTTGGAAAACACATGCCGGAGATTCGCCCGTGCAATATGAGTTTGTAGACCAGGCGTTTGCTGATACATTTAAAACCCAGCAGCAATTTGGAAAAACATTAACGGTGATGGCAACGCTCGCTATTATGATTGCCGCGTTAGGCCTGTTAGGCATGATCATCTACACGCTGGAGCAACGGACCAAAGAAATTGGCATCAGAAAAGTATCGGGAGCCAGTGTTCTGGATATTCTTAAGCTGATCTCGAAAGGGTACACACAATTAATTATCGTTGCCTTTATTATCGGAGCCCCTCTTTCTTATTGGATCATGCAGCAATGGTTACAAGACTTTTCCTATCGTATCACTCCATCACTTTGGATTTATGGTCTGGTTGGAATTGGAACCTTGTTAATAGCCATGCTGATCACCGGGTATCATTCTGTGAAAGCCGCCTTAACTAATCCTGTGGATGTTTTGAAGGATGAGTAGTAATTATCCCGGAATCAGCACCTAGTGGGGGCAGACCAAAAAGTCAATCTGTCATCGCGGCCTTGAGCCGCGATCCCGCTGAATACACACAATTCGGGATTCCGGGTCAAGCCCGGAATGACACTTCGATTCATATTTTGACTTTTTGGTCAGCCCCGGTTTATTATTCTGACTTCAGGCGGGCTAAGTGATTGGCTACCATCCTGATTTCACCATAGGAATACTCTTCGCCAAGCCGTTGCTTTACGGGTGAGGTAGAATTTTCATTCGTCTCTTCCAATGCTTTTTGAATGATTAGTATCCGCTCTTCGGATAAGAGTTCATGGATTTTGATGTCGCCAGACTTTACCAATTGTGCAAGATGTCCTTCAATGGTGCTCTCTGCAAGATTTCTGCTTTTGGCAATGGATTTCTGATCTTGCCCTTCCCGGAAAGCCGCCAATGTTTCATGCAGACTACTTCCCTTCTCCTGCTTTCCTTTCTTGCGAACAGCAGGTTTTTTAAAAGTCTCTAGTTGTTCAACTTCTTTCTCAGATGGCTGATAAAAAACCAGGTCGCCATACCTTGCCTGCTGAATTTGTTTGAGCTTAGCAGCCAATGCCTGCCGCACAATACCCACTTCCGCCAGATACTTTTTTACTTTCGGAACTTTTCGCAAAGAATCTTCATGTTTTTGTAAAGGCGTTAACATTTCATCCAAAATCGCTTTTGAAAAATATTCTATGGCTTTTTGCATACGCGCAGTCAATACCTCAACTCCATGTTGTGGAGCCGATGAAACCAGCCGGCTCAACTCTGGTTGAAATTTTCTTGCCACTTCCTGTTTTTCATTGGCAACAACCAATAATTGGTCAACCATTGCAAAGGCTGTTTTAGCCTGCGGCAATTTTTTCTCCTTGAGTCCTTCTTTGAAATTTTCAAGCTCTTCAATGACCAGACCAAAATCAAATACTTTCATTAGTCGTTCCACCCAAAACTGCTGTTGTTCATGAACCAACAAAGCTTCCAGCTCATTGGCTTCCTGTTCCCGATGCGCAAATTCAATCACCCGCGGATCGGTAGAAATGCTATCAAATGAAATCCGTGACTGTAAAATCAGTCCTTCAAAGGTTGAACAACGACTGAGCGCTACATAGACCTGACCGGCTGCAAAAGAATTACCGGCATCCAATACGGCTTTATGAAATGTTAAACCCTGGCTTTTGTGTATCGTTATAGCCCATGCTAACCTAATAGGATATTGTGTGAATGAACCGATCTCTTCTTCTTCCACTTTCTCTGTTTCACGATTAAGTGTGTAGCGGATGTTTCGCCAGGTTTCTTTTTCGATGGTTAATTCATTTTTCGTGTCTGGGAACGTAACCGTAATCTCATCTTCCCTTATTTTACTGACTACCGCCAGCTTTCCATTGTAGTACCTGCGCTCCTGGTCCTGATCATTCTTAATAAAAATTACTTGTGCGCCTTCTTTCAACTTTAGCTCTATCTCTGTTGGCAACGATTTATCAGAAAAATCTCCATCGATACTTCCCCGAAAGCGATAGAGCTTGCCCGGTAACTTATCTAACTCGGAAGCATTGACCGCATCGGCCTTGTAATTATGAGTGCTTAGGGTTATATAGTTTTCTGATGCGGGGGGCGTGTACCGGCCTTCATACCTACTGTTCAACAACTTTAAATCTTCCTGGGTTATATTATTGTTTCGCACCCGATTCAATAATTCAATGAATTGCGGATCACTTTGCCTGTAAATTTTCTTTAACTCAATATAGAGTGGCGGTGCCTGCATGGCCGCATGGGAATGAAAAAAGAACGGACTTTCATAATGATCTCTTAAAATCTCCCACTCTTCTGTTTTTGCTACGGGAGGTAATTGATATAAATCTCCGATATACAGGATCTGAACTCCCCCAAACGGTTCGTGATATCGCCTTCTGAATTGACGAAGAATAGCGTCCATAGCATCCAGCATGTCGCAGCGAACCATGCTTACTTCATCTATGATCAATAACTCTAGCTCGCGTAGTAAGTCCCGCTTATCGCGACTAAAACGGATGTTTCTGAACAAGCTATTCTTATCGGCAACCTCTACACCATTAAATTTATGTTGCGTACCGGGCAAGTACGGACCAAAGGGCAATTGGAAGAACGAATGCATAGTAACGCCCCCTGCATTGATCGCTGCCACCCCGGTAGGTGCTACCACCACACATTTCTTGGATGTGGATTTTACAATGTGCTTTAAAAAAGTTGTTTTACCCGAACCCGCCTTCCCAGTAAGAAACAGCGAACGCGAGGTATGGTTGACAAAATCAGCCGCTAATTTAAAAATGGGATTATGATCATCCTGCTCGACCACAATCGACTATTCAGGATTCTTAAAATTCCAGCCAAGACAGCCCAGCACAACTAAAAGCAATAACCAGCCCGAAGCCATGGTGATTTTGTTCCCGACTACATACGGTTTAGGTTCAAACCTGAATTCAATCACATGTTTGCCTGCTGGTATCTCTAATGCGCGCAAAACATAATTGGTTCTTAGAATCGGCACTTCCTTACCATCGATTAGCGCATGCCAACCTTTAGGGTAATAAATTTCAGAGAACACAGCCAGCCCATTAACTGAGGATTCTGATTCATACTTCAGGTATGGTGGAGTTCTTTCAATTAATTGAATAGACGATAGACTGTCCACAGTTAACGGTCCACTGTTGACTGTCGACTGTTGACTGTTGACTACAGCTATTTGTCTGGAATCTACCTTTCCTGTTTGTTCCAACTCTTCTGCCGGAGTACTCACTTTCACAACGTCCTTCACAAACCAGGCCGGACCATTGGCAGCTGGATTGAAAATTACATTTTCTTTATCCGGACCATAGACAATGTATTTTGCGTTGAGCATATTCAACGAGTTATATTCACTAAAACGCGGATTGCCCTTCTGGAAATCTTCGATCAGTTGACGCGTGTCTTTTGAAATGCAGGAGTCATATAAGTCCTGATAGCGTCTCAATTTTGCACCGTGATATCCGCCTAGGGAATGATGAAAGTAAGAGGTACGCGCTTCCGTGAACGGACTCTGTAAATTATAAACCCGGTAGTAACTCTTGTCTTTCAGAATTTCCGCATCGGCCGCTGTGGCCACGGCAAATGAATTCTCTCGTTTACGCTTATAATTGTCTTTGGTAAAATAACGGCTATCCACAAATCCAAGATCAAACCAGATCAAGACAACCAACACCGGATAAACTATAATAGGCTTGAGATAATTCTTAAGCAACGCAAAGACACCACCACTAAATAACAGAATGAGCCACAGCGAACGCCAGGCATCCGATCTAAGAAGTGCTATTCTATCTTTTTGCAAGGCATTTCTAAACCAAACCGGCAATTGAGCTTCCTCTGGTTTTAAGAAACTTCCAAAACCACCTACCAAAATAAAGAGCAGGCAAAGTCCGGCAGCCATAGAGACCGGCCAGATTAGCTTTTTCTGGGTGTCTTTGTTCCAACCTTGTTTCAATAAATTCTCTAGCCCTAACATTCCTAATAAAGGCATCGAGAAAAGAATAATCACCAAGGCAAAATTAACAGAGCGGAATTTATTGTAGCCTGGAAAATAATCGAACATGAAGTAGTTGAAAGAAGAGAAGCTGTCGCCCCAACTTAACATGATACTTAATACACTTAGTGGCATGAGCCACCACACATATTTTCGTTCCGCAAAAAGAATCCCAACTATAAAAAGAAAACAAATAAGTGCACCGGCATAATACGGACCTACCGTAAAATCCTGCGGGCCCCAATAAGCTGAAGTATAATTTGCTAATTGATTGGCAGTCTCGTTATCGCCAGATTGAGCAAGCGCTTTATAAGAAGCGCTGTTCTGATCTTCGACAAAAAAAGTGCGACTGCTCCCGCCATAAAAATTTGGTATGAACAATGTCATAGGTTCCCAGATACCATATCGGTATTGAAATGCATAGGATTTCGATAACCCGGAAGCATCTTCAGCATTCTGTTTTGTAGCAATTTCTGATGCACCGCGAATGGAATATCGTGTGTACTCACTGATCGCCCAAAATTGTCCGAAGAAGGTACCCGCTGAAATCACCACCGCTGGAATCAAAATCATTATTGTCTTAAAGAAACCAGCCAGTTGCTTTTCGCGAAAGGCTAGAATTAAATGAACAATTCCATATACCAGAACAATCAGTACGAGGTAATACGTAATCTGCAAGTGATTCTCACGCAAGTGAAGTGCCAGCCCGGCAGCAGTAACTCCAAAACCCAGAATTCGCTTTCCTGAAAACGCCAGGTGAATACCAGCAAATACCAACGGCATAAAGGCAATAGCTCCAATGCGTGCATTATGGCCTGCTGAAAGTCCGATGATCATGTAGGACGAAAGTCCAAACGCTAACGCTCCGGCAATGGCAAACCACGGTCGGATACGGAATGAGAGCAGAAGAATATAATAACAAATGAATGCCAGGAAGATGTTGGAAATGGGATGCGGAAGAAATGCAGAAAGAACTTTCTTCATTCCAACAACTACTCCATCGCTCCAACTGAGGTTGACCAGATAAGCCGGCATGCCTGAAAACATGGTACTTGCCCACAAACCCTCTTCTCCGGTTTGATCGCGATAATCGCGCAGTTCTTTTGATGAACCACTCCACTGTTCAATATCTCCTTGCGAAACTGCTTTGTTATCAAAGAATACCGGATTGAAAAAAAGAACCGTCACCAGCAAAAAGACGACACA
>DAOOCD010000083.1:0-13547 GCA_035408225.1 Cyclobacteriaceae bacterium
TGCTGAAATTTCAGTTGAGATTAAACTCGACAAACCAGCCCCATCGGATATTACCGTAAACTTTAAATTATCTGGAACAGCCTATGATGATGTTCGGGCCGAAGCGGAAGATGATTATGCTGACTATGAAGTGGACGGAGAGTATGATGAAATTGTAATTAAACAAGGAGAGACAGCAGCCTCTATTAAATTGGTCCCTTATTCAGATGATGTTATTGAAGATGATGAGACAATTATTGTTACGGTAACTGAAGTTGATAATGTAAACGTAATCTTCGATGCAACACAAGTATCAACGGTTACTTTGGAGCAGGAGGATGGGCTAATTATTTTATTGGAATGGCCTGAATCAAATTCAACAGATGGATTTGTTGATATGGATATGATTGTAAGAATTGGTGAGACAGCTAATAGTTATAATGGAATATTAACAGGTTCTATTTTTCGAAGTGTTGATGTAGAGTATGAACTTAGTTTTATTCCTAAAACCTTCATTGGTACTTATTTTGGGTTGACTTATTCTAACACAACCTATGGGTTGAGTTATAATTATTATGATGGAACGAGAGAGAATCTCACCTTTACATCTACATTTATCGATTTTAGTAATGGGGAAGCCGAACCTGAAAGTTCTCGCCAGGTATTTACCGGGAACTACACAAAGACTAATAACATGAACAAATGGACAACTGAGTATCCGTCAATTGTAGTTCAAACCTTTAGAAATGTAGGAGGATCGTATGTAGAGTTTTCGAATATAACTACTCCTGCATCGGGCAGTCGGAATATGGTTAAAACCACCAACGAGTTTATTAACTCTTTATACTCTAAGACAAGAAGTAATTCAATTAGGCAATTCGCAATACCTGAAAAGTATCTCCGCCAATTTTGAGAATTTGGCTGCCGGTATAGCAATATTCTCTATGGAGAGTTAATATTGCAATTCCTCAAATGACTTACCGAAGGTCTAATGGTCTATGTCGAAAAAGGTTCTGATCACGCGTGTTATTCCCAGGCTTGCATATGATCTGCTTACCAAAGCAGGGTTTGAAGTTACTGAATGGGAAGGTAATGGACCCATGACGCAGCCCCAATTAATTGAACGTGCAAAAAATGTAGACGCTTTGCTCTCCCTGGGTGCAGATAAAATTGATAGTTATTTTTTTAGTCAATGTTCACACCTGGATATAATAGCACAGTTTGCTGTGGGGTATGATAATATTGATGTAGCCGAGGCTTCGCGTAGAGGAATTCCAATCGGTAATACTCCCGATGTACTCAGTAATGCTACTGCGGATGTAGCTTTTGGGTTAATGATTGCCGTTTCGAGAAAAATGTTTTACCTCCATAAGACGATCGGACAAGGTGGCTGGAAGCAGTTTGAGCCCTTGAAGAATCTGGGTATTGAACTTAATGGTAAGACACTCGGCATTTTTGGTTTGGGCCGAATAGGAATGGTAATGGCTCAACGTTGCCGCGGTGCCTATAGTATGAATATTATTTATCATAACCGGACTCGTAATACCGAAGCGGAAAATCAATTAGGGGCACGGTGGGTTACATTTGATGAGCTCCTGGCTACGAGTGATGTACTTTCGGTGCATAGTGCGTTGACTGCCGAAACCCGGGGATTATTTAATAAAGCCTGCTTTAGTAAAATGAAAAAGAGTGCAATTTTCATTAACACCTCACGAGGTTCAGTACATAACGAAGAAGATCTGATTGAATCATTACGAACTGGAACTATCTGGGGTGCTGGGCTTGACGTAACAAACCCAGAACCCATGCAGCCAACGAATCCCTTATTGTCTATGCCAAATGCGGCTGTACTTCCGCACATAGGTTCGGCTACCGAAGAGGCCCGAAATGGCATGGCCCGATTGGCTGCTGAAAATATCATCGAATTCTATAAAACGGGGAATGTGCCACACTGTGTGAACCGACAGGTGCTTGGTAAAAATTAGGTGGCATCAACTCCAGCCCTATGCCTTAAATTGCACGTCTAAGGACGTAAAATCCTAATTTTTTGTTGTTGTTAATTCTGAAATAAAAATTAACCTAACTTAGGTTACATCTTTATGCCCGTAGGAATAGACGGTCATGAAAACAGATCAAACTCACTCACCAATCGTTGTGTTTCTCGCGCTTATCAACAACGCCAGTTAAGTTTATTTCCTAATTAATAATCAACAAAAACATGATCAGACTTGCTTTAGCTATCGGATTTCTATCCGTATTTGGCATAGTGGCCTATGCCATAGTTTTACTGCTTACCAATTACTTTTCAAAGAAGGATAAATCAAACAACCAAACCAAAACACCTTAATGCCATGGAAAATGTAATCTCAAAGAAGGCTATTGCCCTTGGAGTAGTATCTGTGATTTTTATTATTCTTTTCATGATTGTCAATCCATTTTCGTGGAATGATGCCGGAAACCGAACTGTTGTGGAGAGAACAACCGGAGAACAGATTGTACAATTTGCCCCAGGGATTTTCTACGCGGGCTTTTTTGCGAAGGAAAAGGAATGGCCCAATCAGATTTCTGTTACCTATCAGGAAGCTACCGCAGAACTTGAATTGGAAGATAATGGTATTGAAGTGGGTCAGATTATGATTCGCTTTAGTGATGCTACCACCGCCAATGTGAAAGGGATTACACAATTCATCTTACCTGCTGATGAAAAGGAGATGATTTTAATACACAATACCCACCGTACTCCCCAATCCTTGGTAGTTAAAAGATTGGCCCCTTACACTAAGGAATGTCTCCAGTCTTCGGCACAATTGATGAGCAGTGAGAAACACTATGGCGGTGGTCGGGCTCAAATGGCGCAGGACTTTATGGATCAATTGAAGGAAGGTGTCTTCTTGTTGGTAACGGAAGAGAATATTGTATATGATTCACTAGCCGGTGAGAAGAAGCGAATTTATCAAACCGAAATTCAGGTGGATAAAAAATCAGGAATTCCAAGACGTAAATTGTCATCCATCAAGGAATATGGTATTACTGTTGCGGATGCAGCCATTACCGATGTTGACTATGAAGAGAAAGTAGATGATAAGTTGATTAAGATCATTGATGCTGTTACAAAATCTTCGATTTCAAAACAAGAGTTGATGACTGCACAGCAGCAAACATTAACTGCTAAAGCAAAGGGTGAACAAGCACTGGTTGAAATTGAATATCAGCAGAAACAGGAACAAACGAAACAAGTGGTTGAGGCTGAGACCAAAGTAAAAGTAGCCGAGCAGGATAAATTGCAACAAAAAATCGCCTATGAAGGCGCTATCCTGGAAGCTAAAAAGATTAAAGAGTTAGCCGATGCTCAGGCTTATGCCCGATCCAGAATAATGCAGGCGGATGGTGCCTTGGAAATGAAATTGAATGCACAGATTGAAATTCAAAAGGTTTGGGCCGATGCTTTCAGCAAGTATACAGGTGCTATTGTGCCGCAAATTCAAACCGGAGGTACTGCTGCTGGTAATGGTGCCTTAAATTTCATGGACATTATGACAGCAAAGACGGCCAAGGATTTTGCTCTGGATTTAAAGGTTAAGTAATTCCTAATTCTAGTTTTAGGGAAAGTTTCATATCTAAATTAAGAACCTCCGGTAATTGAAAAAGCCGGAGGTTTTTTTATTTTAAATACCTTTATCAGTCTAACCCGATATTTTCTTTTACCTTTCGAGCATGTCTCTATTGGTAGCATCGTTGAATTCAGGAAGCAATGGCAATTGTTATTACATAGGAAACGGAGACGTTGCGGTTTTAATTGATGCGGGGATCTCGAGCCGTGAGACTGAAAAAAGAATGAAGCAGCTTGGACTCTCCCTTAAAAGAGTAAAAGGCATTTTCATTACGCACGAACATAGTGATCACATCGGTGGGGTTGCTAAACTTTCTAAACGACATAATATTCCAGTATTCATAACTGCAGCTACCAGGTTGCAGGGCAATCTTAAATTAGAGGATTCTTTGTGCCATGCGTTTAAGCCTCACGAGACAATTACAATTGATGATCTTTCCGTCACAGCAATTCCCAAGCTACATGATGCGGTTGATCCACATAGCTTTGTGGTATCCAGTGCCACGGTGCGGGTTGGCGTCTTTACGGATTCGGGAGTGCCTTGCGAAAATCTGATCAGTCATTTTGCTCAATGCCATGCAGCTTTTTTGGAAGCCAATTACGATGAAGACATGTTGGAAAATGGCGGCTATCCCTATGCATTAAAGAATAGAATTCGCGGAGGGCTTGGCCACTTATCCAATAAGCAGGCATTGTCGGTATTTCTAAACCACCGTCCGGAATTTATGAGTCATTTGTTTCTGGCTCACTTATCGAACAACAATAACACACCTAAAAAAGTACGGGATTTATTTGATCCCGTGGCAGGCGATACTGAAATAATCATTGCGCCACGGAATAAAGAAACAAACCTATATCACATACGTGCTACAGGTAACATGCCAAACAGAATAAGGGCAGCTAAACCGCAACAACTTAATTTGTTTGCGTAGAGAATGTTCTTGATTAAAACTGATACAAAATGGCGTTTATGTTCATGCCCGCCCCAACGGATGCCATTATAATTTTATCGCCAGGATGGATCGATTGCTCCTTAAATTTTCCTTTTAGAATAAGATCGAGTAGGGTTGGAACTGTAGCCACCGAACTATTGCCCAACCAGGAAATTGTCATGGGCATCAGGTCAGCCGGGGAAATCTCCTCTCCATATAATTTAAACAACCTTTGCAAAATGGCAGTATCCATCTTGCCATTGGCCTGGTGAATAAGAACCTTGTGGATATCAGAAAGTGGAACCTTTGTTTTATCAAGGATCTCTTTGATCAATAGGGGTACGTGATTAAGTGCAAACTCATACACCCTTCGGCCATTCATTTTAATAAAGATATCATCGGGCTGCTCATAGTCAGAAGAATAGGAGTGAGCCATGTTTAAAAGCATTGCATGCTCGTATGCGTAGGTTTGGGTTTTGTGCGCGATAATTCCGGTTTGATTCGTGGAGGCTTCTAAAATGGTTGCCCCAGCGCCATCACTATAAATCATGGAGTCGCGATCGTGAGGATCAATAACTCTTGATAGAGTTTCGGCTCCAATAATCAAACAACGCTTTGCATCGCCCGACTTGATATAATAGTTAGCCTGAATCATTCCTTCTACCCAACCCGGGCACCCAAAGGGTAGATCATAGGCGACACAATTTGGATTCTTGATTTTTAATAAAAACTTTATGCGCGATGCCAGAGAGGGCACTAAGCTTGAGCGGTTGCTGTGTATTGTAACATCGCCAAAGTTATGAGCTACAATTATATAGTCGATCGTCTCCCTATCAATGCCTGAACTTGTGAGCGCATCTTGGGCAGCTAGAAATCCTAGGTCAGAAGCCTGTTGATCGGGGTTAGCATAGCGTCTTTCTTCAATGCCAGTGATCTCTCTAAACTTTTCAACCACAACCGAATTTTCGGTTTTCACCCGGGAGTGATCTTTTTCAAAAAATTGATTGGGCAAAAAGTCTTTGTTGTAGATTTTATTTTCGGGTATATAAGAACCCGTGGCTCGGATAACGGATGTAATCATTTGATTGAATCGACTGATTAAAGCTTGCTAATATTAGCCAATTTAAGTGAGTGCCCGAGCAGTTTCGTGGAGAATAATTGCTTGCTTACTATTACTCGTTAGCTTTTGGTTAACGAAAGGAGTTTTATTTTGATGGTGATTGAATCGAACTAAAGTCTATAACTTAAATAAACTCCTGGTCCATGACCATAGGTGGGGACAGCCATTATTTGGTGTTTTGATTTCTTCTTGCCCCAGTGATTTTGATGAGTGAGATATGCCATGTTCGTTGAAAAAATTCCAATACCGGCTCCGACTAACACATCACTAACCCAATGGCGGTTATTCATTATGCGGAATGCACCAATCCCAGTTGCTAAAGAATAGGCTCCGATACTATACCAGATATTCTGTTTGCCATATTCTTTGTGCATAAATGTTGCCGCTGCAAAAGCTTGAGCCGTATGCCCGGATGGAAATGAATCAGGAGCACCCGTATCGGGTCGTGGCACGGCTGTAATTTTTTTTAGTGAAAAAACCATCACAGCCATAATAGCTTCGGATTTTATTAACAACACAGTTCGGTTAGCAAAATTATTTTTTGATTTTACACCAGCCAGGCTCAAACTGTATACAGCGACAATCGGTGCGTACTGCAGATAATCATCAGCGTGATGATTGAAATTCGGCATCCATTCATTTCGCTCTTCACGCCATTCAATTCTATTTAATAGATGATTATTTGTAGTGGCATAAAGTCCTAAACCTGTTAACACAAGGGGTGCAACCAAAGCTTTTTGCAGCGCTTTTGATTTTTTTGATGAAAGATTTATTTCAGAGCTACTTGGCGTTGATTCGATAGGCAAATCGATCTGCGCATAAACTATTGTAAGCTTTAGTGTGGTAATCAACAGAACGATAAGTAATCTCATATTTTGATAAAGAATAGCCTGAGATTGTATAGCATCTTTTCAATTTGAAATGGTGCAAATAGGTAGCGGCCACTACTGTTATTTAGCGGCCGCTATCAAAATAACCTAACCCTTTTACTCTGATTTTTTCTATTCAATGAAACAAGAATAGTTCTTGATTCTGAATAAATCCTGAATCGGATCAGGTATTGGAAAGTGCCTGAATTAATACCAATTTGAGCTAGCGGTGATGCGGATTTTGGATCAACATCAGCAAAATCGAGTTTGGTAGTGCGGGTAGTAAAGGCAACTTGCTTCACAAAGTCCTTTTTTACTTCTCTTCTTTCAACGTTGCCAAAAAACTCACCACGTCCCGGATTTCCTTTTTCGTTAATAAGTATTGCATGGGTGGCATACTCGATGGAGAGTTGCTTCGCTTATTCACATCCTTCTTGTTAACCAACGTGTCTGCCTTATCTCCGATTTTCAGAACAAAGCCTTCGGTGGTTTCCTCCTGTAGGATTCCGCTAATTTTCTTATTGTTGGTTAACTCCAGGGTGACAGTCCCGAAACCAGTTGCGATCCGGGTACTGGGTTCTATCAGTGATTCCAGAATTTGTTCTCTGGTCAGTCGATTGGCAACACCATTGATGCGAGGACCGGCCATTCCTCCATAGTCATCGTATGAATGACAGCGAATACATTGTGCAGTGGGGTGTCCCCAGAAAATTCCAGCTCCCCGTTCAGGGTCACCACCTAATAAACTCCCAGCGTATGAAGCTTTCAACGAATCCGGGGAAGAGTTACGATTCAATTTTTTAAACCGGTCTATCATAGGTTGTGAGTGGGTGCTATCAATAGCATCAGCAAGTTCCAATTGTATCTCCACAGGAAGCTGACCCGTTTCCATTTTAGTGAGAAGTTGATCAAATACTTTTTCTGAGTATTGTATTGGCAGTGTTCCTAATGTGGTAATGGCCGCTTGTTTTTCTTCGATAGTACGGGTGTTAATGACATCGCTGAGTAGAGTGACCATTAATTCTTTGGAAATGTTCAGATTGGATAACAGGTCAAGACCTGCTACACGAACACTTTTTTCTTTATCACTTAATGCGAGTTTGATGGCTTCATCCATATGATTGCCTTCTAAAAGAGCAAGCGCTTTCAGAACCTCAACGCGAACTTCTGCCGATGGATCCTTTTTTAATTGTGCAAGTAATTGTGTTGACGCTTTATTGATTTTTAATTTTCCGGAAGCTTTCGCTGCATGCTGACGCAACAATGCTTCTTTGTGCGACAACAACTGGATCAGGACATCGGTTGATTTGTTTTGCACTGATGCCAGGTCTCGGGTAATAACACCCCTGTATCTTCCATCTACCCGATCCAACACGGAGGGTCTTGCCCACGTACTTAAAGCGTCCATTGCTTCGGCCCGCATAGCTGCAGGGCTACCTTCACGCTTCACATAGTTTATTAGATTTTGCATCGCCTCATCGGTACCAACACGCAGGTTGGCATTAATGGCTCTTCGCACAAATGCTTCATTCGTGAATTGAAAGTTGTTGAGGGCATTGCCAAGCGCAGGCAAGGCCTCAACTATGGATAGATCATCATTGATGGCGCGGGCTGCTTCCGTTGCGATAAACTCATCAGAATCTGTAAGGAAATTTTTTACACCTGCATTTTGCATTCTTCGCAAAGCAACTACTGCTGCAATACGCACCGCTCTGGATGAATGAGACGATAAGGCAACAATTGGCTCAGGTTTTCCAATCCGGGCCAATGCCAGACTTCCACTATGACGAATATATTCATCCACATCGTTGTTAACCTGAAGTAATTCAATAATGGGATTGATGGCAGGTTCATAGGCAATTCTTCCTAAGGCTTCGGCCGCAAAGAATCTTGCCCGACTATAATCATCCTTTAATAGAGGAATCAATTTTTCACCAGCTGCTTTGTAACGAACATCACCTATCCATTTTGCCGCCTGAGCCCGAATTTCCGGATCGCTGTCAGTCAACAAAGGCACTAGTAGTTCGGCATGCTTCAGATCCTTCCTTGCAAATTGGCTGATCCCCCAAATGGCATGGACTCGCGCCAACTGATTTTCCATTTGTGAAATGTATTCTTGAAAAACTTCAAGGCCATTAGCACCACGCGTTGCTAATTCGAATTGTGCCTTTTGACGAACGCGCATGTCTGGATTTTTTAATTGTTCGCCAACCTCCGCATCATCATACTTAGTAAAGTCAGCAGCAAGTAAAGTTTGAGTTTGTTTTCGTTCATCTGTGTTTGGATTGGCTACATCCAGTTTCCAGATCCGGCCATGATCTTTTGTTCCCCAGCCTTCGATCCAATCAGCTAGGTACAAAGCACCATCCGGTCCGAAGTCTATGCCCGTAGCAAGAATGCCGCTTAAGATCATCTCTGACTCAACAAATTCGAATGAAGCCCCTTTGGGTTTGAGCTTGAAGGCGTGAATGCCCGATCTCGTTGGGTTACCAACAAACTCAGCAATAAAAAATGAATTCTTAAACTCTTCACCTAATGCTGTGCCTGGATTATACAACATGCCGGTAGGGCCATTAACAAAATTTTTGATGGTAGGTAAGATGTAGGCCGGCTGTCCTTCGAAACGGGGTACATACATTTTTTCATCCATCCATACTTTATAGGTGTTATTGTCAGGGTCGCGATATTTTCCAAACTGCCAGTTCGTTCTCCAACCAATGTCGGCTCCGTTCACCACATATACGATTCGTTCGCTCTCTCCAGCATGATCTCCGTCATTATCCTCGCTGATCAGGTTGCCATATTCGTCAAATACAAATTCATGGGTGTTCCGGTTGCCATAAGAAAACACTTCAAAGTCGCTTCCGTCCGGATTTGCCCGTACGATCACACCACTGTTAGGATGTTCCCATTTTTGTCCATCTGGACCTACGCCATTGAAACCAATGTCCCCGATCTGCCAATATATTTTTCCTTCCGGACCAACCTCAATGCCCGACATGCCATGCCCGCTAAAACCAATATGAATTCCGTAACCATGCGAGAGGGAAGTCTTTTTCTCTGCAAGCCCATCTTTATTTTCCTGAATGCGCCACATATCAGGGCCAACGTCAACAAATAAATCATTCCCAAATTTTAAAACACCACCGGCTGCATCCGTCACCTCATCATGAAAATCATCAACTACTAATTGCGATTTATCAGCCACGCCATCGCCCGAAGTATCTTCTACGCGGTACACATGTTCTTTTTCAACAGTAAGATCTTTCCAGTCATGCGAGCCATCGCCATTTAAATCAGCCAGCCATTTATTTTTCTTACTATTCTCCGGGGATAATACTTTATGGAGAAATGCGCGTTTATCTTCAATTGTCTGCAACTGAATGGAACCGATTTCCCAATCCTGATGCCCCCGGATGTCAAACTCTGAGTTTTTCTGACGATTGGTGCGCGTGTAGTATATTCTTCCCTGATCATCAATGTCAATGGAAACGGGATCGGCCACCAAAGAATCAATTCCCCAAAGTTTAAGGGTAAGCCCTTCAGCTACTTGTGGGGTTACGGTGGCTTCTATTGACTTAGCCAAGGCAGCCGTTTTGCCAGGATCCATCTGTTTGATCCGCTTATCAGCTTTCTCTTCGCAGCATAAGATGAACAGGCTTATTAGTATAAAGGAAAGGGAGTGGACTGGTTTTACTGAGGGAAGGAACTTCATAGAGATCTGTTAATTTTTAAAGATAATAAAAGTTGGCATGGTGATTCTAATGGCAAGAACCGGGATATTTCTTTGTTTTTGCCTAAAATGAGTTGGCCGCTAGCCGGTAATTGCAACGTAATAAGTGGCCATGCTTTTATTAAACACCCATCGATTATCCGTATATTTGCCTAATCATGGACATTCTCAGAAGTTGGCGTGAACAGAAGGTTTTACTCAAAAGGAGGTTTCCGATCCTTTCGGATGATGATTTTTTGTTCGATGATGGTAAAAAGGAAAGCATGTTCAAGAAGTTGGAAGAAAAGTTGGGCATCAGTAAACCCGAACTTGAATTGATCTTCGAAGAAATTCAACGCTCATAATAGTTCGTCTTTTGCTCTTTTAGCGGGACTTATAATTCTGAACTATTGCCTCCTTCGTTAAGTTAAGAAGGTATGAGTGAATCAATAAATTGGAGTCGTCAGCAATCACTTGGCGAAGAGGTTGCAAATAGTATCAGTCATGGCCTGGGGTTTCTTGCTGCTATAGCGATTACACCCGTACTTATTATAAAAGCAATTCCGATCGGAGCAGCAGCCATTACAGGTGTTAGTATTTTTGGAGCAACCATGATGGTATTATACCTTTCATCCACTCTGTATCACGCATTCCCTCATAACAAAGTAAAACGGGTATTTCGGATTTTTGATCACAGTGCAATCTTTCTTTTAATAGCTGGAACCTATACGCCATTTACATTAACTGTACTTCCAGGCGCGTGGGGTTGGACCTTGTTCGGAATTGTTTGGAGTTTGGCAGTAGGCGGTGTTGTACTGAAATCGGTTAAGAGTGTTGGTACCAGTAAACTTTCAATTGCACTCTACCTGGGCATGGGTTGGCTGGCTGTGCTCGCAGTTAAACCTCTGTTTGAGAGTATGCCGTTCTGGGGATTGTTTTGGTTGCTGGCTGGTGGGGTCATGTATTCGGCAGGTGTTTTCTTTTTCGCCTACGATCATCGAATTCGTTATAGCCACTTCATCTGGCATCTCTTTGTCCTTGCGGGAACAGCCTGTCATGTGGTTGCAGTGTTAGGCTACACGATGTGAAATACGACTGGTCAATCATTGCCAGCACAATAATTTTTTCATAATCTTAGATTCCAATTATCAATGCCATGCATAGAAAAATTATTTCAGGCTATTTAATGTTGTTCTTATCCATGATTTTGGTTGCGTGTAATTCGCGCAACGAACAAAAGGAATGGCTACAACTCTTTAATGGAAAAGATCTCGACAACTGGGATGTTAAAATTTCAGGCCACGACCTCAATGATAATTTCGGAAACACATTTCGTGTAGATAGCGGTAAATTGATTGTGCGTTACGATCAGTATGATTCCTTTAGAAACCAGTTCGGTCATATCTTCTATAAGAAGAAATTCTCTCACTATCTATTAGCCGTGGAATACCGCTTTGTTGGAGATCAGGTAGCTGGTGGCGCAGGCTGGGCTACACGCAATAGTGGTGCAATGCTTCATGCTCAATCTGCGGAAAGCATGATGAAGGATCAGGATTTCCCAATCAGTATAGAAGCTCAATTTTTAGGAGGGCTCGGAACCGGTGAACGGCCTACTGCCAACCTATGCACTCCAGGTACCAATGTGTATCTGGGTGATACTTTATTTACTCCTCATTGCATTAATTCCCGCTCTAAAACATTTGATGGAGATCAATGGGTGCGGGTGGAGTTGTTGGTTTTGGGGGATTCTCTCATTCGCCACATGGTTAATGGCGATACGGTGTTAGAGTACACCAGACCTCAAATCGGTGGCGGGGTAGTAAACAATTACAATCCGGAAGTAAAATTAGATGGAACATCGCTTACCGAGGGCTATATCGCTTTGCAAAGTGAAAGTCATCCTGTAGAATTCAGGAAAGTTGAACTCTTGCAATTAAAAGGTTGTAAAGATCCGACCGCGAAAAATTATAAGCCCTATTATATAGAGGCGGATAATTCATCGTGTGTGTATTAGGCTACTACCAAAAGAATTTTCATTCTAACTTTTTATTGAGATACTGGTTATACTATTTCACAACAATAAATTATGAACAGTGCTATTAAATCGATAAAGCCGTTGGGTTTTCCCTGGCAGACTCAAGATCCGTTTTTGTTTTGTGTTCATCATGAAGATTTTTATCCAAAAGGAAATGATGTGATGGGGCCCGCAGCCTCACTCAAAGGTCGTGCACTCGGACAAGACTTTGCTCCCAATAAGGAGGGCTGGCGTATGTATCATGGCGAACAGGTGCCAGGTTTTCCTGCTCATCCACACAGAGGATTTGAAACAGTAACCATCGTAACGAAAGGCCTGGTTGATCACTCTGATTCATTAGGAGCGGCCGGTCGTTTTGGATTTGGAGATGTACAGTGGATGACAGCCGGCAAAGGTGTACAACATTGTGAAATGTTTCCCTTGCTAAATAGAGATAAAGAAAATCCGCTTGAGCTTTTTCAAATCTGGCTTAATCTGCCGAAAGCGAAAAAATTAACAGCACCATATTTTGCAATGCTGTGGAGCGATACGATCCCAACCTATAAGGCCACTGATACAAATGGAAAATCAACGGAAGTAAAAGTGGTAGCCGGAAAGATTGAAACTATTCAAGCACCGGCTCCAGCCCCGGACTCATGGGCTGCCAATGAAAATAACGAAGTAGCTATCTGGACAATAAAAATGGAACCAGGCGCCATATGGAGCTTGCCTTCAGCCTCGGCTCTGGCAAATCGATCACTTTATTTTTATAGTGGATCGTCTATGCAAATTGCTGGCAAACAATTTTCTACACACCAGGCCATAGAATTATTGGCCGATAAGCAAGTTGTCTTAGAAAATGGAGATTCAGAGAGTTATCTCCTCTTATTGCAAGGTAAACCAATCAATGAACCGGTCGTGCAACATGGTCCATTTGTAATGAATACTCAAGCTGAGATTCAGCAAGCTATGAATGAATATCGCCAAACGGAATTTGGTGGCTGGCCCTGGCCCAGCTATGAACATGTACATCCACGGGAAAAAAATCGTTTTGCCAGGTATCCGGATGGACGAGAGGAGATACGTTAGTAGTAACCTGAACGCAACATTTAAAACCCGTTCATAAGATACATCGTGCTTTCGGCTATCATGCCCTTTTGGTTATAAGTTTGTTTTCTTAATTTCAATTCAAACAAAATACTTATGCCGGGTAAAGATGTTAGTTTCTTCAAAATTTTGCTTTTCATACTCTTAGCATTTCAGGGAGTCATGGCTCAAAAGCAATATACTGCTACGTGGGAATCCATTGAC
>DAOOCD010000084.1:0-13339 GCA_035408225.1 Cyclobacteriaceae bacterium
TAATGTGTTTGATATCGGCAACTCTTCCATCTGCTTGTCAAGATATCCCGGTAATGATTCATCCTCTGCCAGAATCAAATAGGCCTCACCTGTTGCATGCATGCGAGCGGTGCGACCATTTCGATGAACAAATGCTTCTTCTGTGAGCGGGAGTTGATAGTGCACCACATGTTTAATCTCAGGAATATCGAGTCCACGGGCGGCCAGGTCAGTAGCGATTAAAACATTGTGTGCTCCGCCCCGAAACTTAATCAGGTTTTTCTCACGATCTATTTGTTCCATGGCCCCATGAAGTATTCCATGCTCAAATTTGTGACTTTTAAATAAAGCGCTGATGCGCTCAACGGCTTCGCGGTGATTGCAAAATACGAGGCACACCTCCTGATTGAATCCAGCTACCAGTCGCATAAGCGTTTCCACTTTCTCTGCACTGGCGGTATGTACTAACTTTAATTGAAGATTCGAGTCCGATTCTCCCTTTAAATAATTTATTGTTTCCACTTTCCGAAAAGGAAGAAAGTCGGGCAAAGCGGGAAGGTTTGTAGCAGAAGTAAGAATATGTTGTTGCTTTCCGGATAGTGCCTTGAATAACATCTTTATCTGGTCATGAAACCCCATCTGTAAGGATTTATCAAACTCATCAAGCACTACAATCTTAACTGTTGATGGATCGAACGAATGTCGGCTAATATGGTCTGCTAACCTTCCGGGAGTGGCAATAAGCAAGGCCGGTGCTTCGCTTAAACTGTCTTGCTCGGTCTTAAATGAGTGACCCCCATAGCAACAACTTACCTTGAAGGAAGTCTTCATGGCTTTAAATACGTTTTCTATTTGCAAGGCCAACTCACGGGAAGGCACCACTACGATGGCTTGTACCCCCTTATCTTTTGCATTGAGTTTAGTTAGGATCGCAATCAGAAAAGGAAGTGTTTTTCCAGATCCTGTGGGCGACAACACCATCAGATTATTGACAGAACTCATCCGCTCAAGAACTGCCTCTTGCATAGGATTAAACTCTGCAATAGAAAGGTTTTTCAAATACTCTGCATACCGTGCGTTAAGTTCATTTTGCATGGAACAAAGGTACGGCTAAGAAATTTCATTCCTTGATTTGTTTATGGGGAAGAAATTTAATCAGCTCACGCTCAATTGTTGTCATTTAAGTATTTTGCAGCCGATTACCTCGATTCGTAACACAATGGATGTTGATTTCGAAAAGATTGAGCAGAAGAAGGTCAAGAAGTTTATGATGGACTATGGCCTGAACAAACTATCAGGATTTGCCAACATGCGGCCCATATGTTATGATCCCGCGGCAGCGGCTACTTATAAAAAGCATTTTCAATCGTTCTTGATTAAGCAATCGGTTGACAAAGTTTGGAATACGTATACTACCATTCACCCTAAAGAAGCCTGGAATGGAGACATGGTGAGTTTTGGATTGCAGTATTCACTAAAAAAGAATTCGATCAATTACCTGAACGAGCCCTATGCCGGAATGGAAAAGGGACAAATCATTATTCTGAACTTGAGAATCTTCGGAGGGCTTTTAAATATTGCAGTGGCGCATGAGATAGCCGAAGTAAATGACCAAGAACGATTGATTAAATTATGTTACATGGAAGGAGGCGCTTCTGAAGGGTCGCAATGGATCACCCTTCATGCAACCCCGGAAGGATTTACCGAAGTGAAACACCTTACACTTTACAAAAGCAAGTCTAATTTCCGCGACACAAAATTGTATCCAAGGTTACACACCAAAGCCATTACCGAGTTTCACGTAAATGTTAAAAGGAAAGCGGAACAACCCGCTTAACACTTAAGCAAATTGCTTCATTGCTTTTTCTGCACGCTTTTTGGCAACCCTCTTCTTGTAGTCGAACCATTTATCTTCGTTGAGCTTGCGCATTACATTGTCGGTAGTGCGTTGCACCGTCAGGTTCCAGATTCCACCCACCTTCATAGGCAAACTATGGGCAATTGTTCTCACCGAGAGTCCGAAGCCGCCTTCCAGGTATTCGATATGATGCCAGTATCCACTTGGCATAAATAGCGTATCGCCATGTTCTAAAATAGTGCTCATTCCCTTGGCGTAGTTAAGGGCCGGATATGCCTCATAGTCAGGATTATCAACATCCACAGTTGAATGAACATTAAAAGGCAAACGATATAATAATTCTGATTGATCGGGGGCAAATAATACCACACGCTTTCTGCCGTGAAATTGGGTCAAAAACACATTGCTCATGTCGATATCCTGATGCATGCGTACGATTGATTTGGGCGGACCAAAAAACATGAATGGAATTTTAACATAGCCCCTGACAATATCCGGGTAACCGAAATCCTTCAGCAACTCTGGCTTGTGCTTGAATATGGGAAAGAGAAACAAACGGAGATCGGTGGGTTCATGTTCAATTAAATTCAAATACTCATCGAAGCGCATTTTGGCATTAGGCACCTGCAATGTTTTAGAGAGGTCTTCCTTACGGTTACCAAACAGCCCAACCTCAATATTGCCCATGGTTTGTTTGAAAAACTCCATGGTCCATTTTGTGTAAGCCGGATACTGCTTCCATAATCCCCTCAAAACCACAGGTTTCTGTGGATTATAGTAATTTTTATAAAACTCTTTCCGGGTTATTGTGGTGCCATCAACAATAGGAACAGGTGTGTTTATATCTAATGCCATGATCAGTTGCTTCAATTGCGCAAAAATACTCGTTTTTATTAAAAATTCCAGCACTTTGCCGAAACTATTGACCATCAAAAGTCAACCGGCAACGACTCGTTAAAGGAACTGGCAGCAGGTTATTTTACCGAATAAAGAATTGAAATTTTGCCTGCACCAATACATTCAGTAAGGGTTGGCCGGCTATAAACTTGGTAATGTTTAACGAAGCGGATGTCTTATTGCCAATCATCCTGCCAAAATCAGTGCGAAGAAATATGTAATACGTATTTTCTGAGAAGGACTGAACATACTGAGCGTTAAGCGAAAACCAGCCATCCCAGTTGTTCACAAGTACTACAGCCGGAATTGACAGACTCAGATTTTGAATAGGGCCATCCTTGTCGGGATCTTCCTGATCAGGCGCTCCATCACCCCCACCCAGCGCATTCGCATCACCACCCGAAAACACATATTTAATTTCAGGATAAAATGAAACACTTGGGCCCGATCGATAAGTAAAAATCAAACCGGGTTTATATACCCACACCCCTGCACCACGACCGAGTTGTTCCTCACCTGTTGGCGCTGTTACTTCCATGTAGGCAGATAATCGTTGCAAGCCACCTCCGGAATTCTTTTGAATGGGCACAAACATGTACCGCATTTTGAGATCTCCGATACCGCTGGTGTTTTCATAGCCGCCAAAGTCAGCTACGAAAATGTTGTGCACAAAGGGCAAGGACATGCCAAAGAGATGCCTCTGATTCACAAGACCATATTCATATCCAAGGCGGATGGCATAATAGCGGGCATCGCCAACGAAAAAATAACTTTCAAAATCACTTGTCACTCGGCTTTTCATGGTGGCGGGATCCGAGGCATCGAATTCACTAATGGAGCCTGACCGCATTTGGGCAGAAGTCCCATAGTACAAGATAACCAACAAAATGGTGAATGAACTTCTAATCATGGCTTGAATGCATTTCATTTCGTGTACCTATTTGAATCGTTTTGCATTTAGAAAGTCAATCGGTAAATGTGTCTTCCCTTTCATCGATAAATCCGCCATGATCTCTCCAACCACCGAAACGAATTTAAATCCGTGACCGCTGAATCCGGCTGCAATTACTACCTGTTGATCATATCCCGGTAAAAAGTCGAGGATAAAATTTTCATCCGGTGTGTTTGTGTAAAGGCAGGTCTTCAGTACATGAGTGGTTTCATACCCTTGTGGTAAATATTTATCCAGTGCTTCAACCAAATGGTTTTCATCTTCCTTCGAAGGAATGCGATTGACTGCATCCGGATTTGAAACCAATCCCGGATGATGAAGAGCTACTTTTAATCCGATCGGTGCACCGAATTTTGCAACTGGCAGAACCGGGAATCCATAATACATACCCTCTTGAGTATGATCATCAATCATCCAGCATGGGAATTGTCCGAGTTCAAAGGGTTTTCGTTCTTTAGGATTAACCCATGCAATAACCTGCCGTGTTACTTTTAATTGACTGGAAAATCCGGGGATCACGCTGCCTGCCCAGGCACCGGCTGTAATAATCAATTTCTTACAGGTATAGGTGCTCTTATCCGTTATTACGGTGATCAAATCGCCTTCCTTTTTCCATGACGCTGTCTTCTCCTTTGTGTGAATCTGAGCACCTTTTCGAATTGCCTGCTCTGCAAAAAGTAAGATGGCTCGTTCCGGAGTAACAAAGCCGGCATCGGGTTCGAACAAAACTTCATACCCTTCCGGGATTTGAAATTGCGGGAAGCGATGCTTTGTGTCGGATTTAGAAAGCGATTCTACGTTTAGTTTATATTTTTCAGCTGATTCACGTACACCTTTTATAAGAACTTCCTCCGGCTTACCAGCATACAAAAGTCCTGTCGGGAAATAAATCTGAGAATCTGTTTTTCCTTCTATCTCTTTCCAATTCTCATAGGCTCTTTCCAGCAAGGGCACATAATCCGGATGTTCAAAATAGGCTTTGCGGATGATACGACTTTGCCCGGCATGCGAACCATGATCATGCGGAATATCAAATTGTTCAAGACCCAAAACCCGGTAGCCACGACTGGCTAAGTAATAGCAGGTAGAAGAACCCATCGAGCCTACGCCCAATACAATTGCATCAAAGTTTCTATTCATATCTGCCTGAAGTCTTGCCAATGTAGAAAAACTAACAAGATTCTAAAAACGATCTTCGGGTGCAATTTATTTTCTAAAGTCTTTAACTTACAGTCATTAATTAACACGACCATGAGTGAAGCCACATTTCATCTATACGACCTGAAGGTTGAAGTTATTGAAGGGGATAAGCCTTTTGTATGCAGTCATCAATTGGGTGATGCCTTTGAAGTGCGGGGTGAAAACCTTCACTTCAAAACAGAACGTCCTTTTTCATTATATGCATTAGCAGCATTACTTCCGTTGCTTACGCCTAAACAACGACCTTTAAATCAATATGATTGGATGGCAACAGATCACATCATTGCATGTCCCGATCCACACTGTGGAGCGCGGTTCAAAATCAGTCGCATAGGCAAACGCATGTATGAGCGATCAACTACTACCATCGTTCCCCTACCTGCACAAAACGACTGGATCGAAAAAGAATGAGCATCGAACGAATACAAATAGCACCCGGTTTTTCCATATCCCGAATCATTAAGGGCGGCTGGCAATTATCGCAAGGTCATAGCGAAGGGAATAAAGATCATGCCATCGAAGACATGTTCTCATTTGTTGATCATGGCATAACCACCTTTGACTGCGCGGATATCTACACCGGTGTTGAAGAACTGATCGGGAAGTTTTTAGCAGAGCGCAAAAGAAGACTTGGTTCCATCTCTGATGTTCAGGTCCTCACCAAGTTCGTTCCCGACTTTGATATACTCTCGCGCATCACGAAATCACACGTAGAAAAAGTGATCGATCGTTCCTTGAAACGATTAGGCGTAGAACAACTGGACATGGTTCAGTTTAGTTGGTGGTCTTACTCCATTCCAAAATGGATGGAAACCGCGTATTGGTTAAAAGAATTACAACAAGCTGGCAAAATCAACCTGATCTCTGGCACCAACTTCAATACGCAGGCTACACGCGCTATGGTGGAGTCCGGTGTGCCAATCGAAACATTACAAGTACAATATTCACTACTCGATAATCGTCCCGAAAAAGAGTTGATTGCCTTGTGTAAAGAGAAGAATATTCATTTGTTGTGTTATGGAACTGTGGCAGGCGGTTTTCTTAGCGAGCGGTGGCTTGGGGTCGCAGAACCGATGCCTCCTTATGAGAACCGATCCATGGTTAAATACAAATTGATGATACAGGAATTCGGTGGATGGGAGTTATTCCAATCTTTATTACACACACTTCAACAAATTGCCAACGCACATCAGGTAAGCCTTACGAATGTCGCAACTCGATATATCATTGAACGCGATCAGGTGGGTGGTGTAATTATCGGTGCCCGCGATTCAAAGCATGTCGAGGAAAATCTTAAATTATTTGAGTTTCAGCTAAGACCAGAAGATTATAAAGCAATAGAAACTATAATCAGCAAGCGCAAAGGTCCGGCTGGAGATGTTTTTGATCTTGAACGCGTAAAAGATGGTCCGCACGGAACCATCATGCGCTACAATCTAAACCAGATCGAAGCGTAAAAGTCATGACCGAACCAACCAATAAAACGTGGTCATCTAATTACCTCTTCCTGATGGCCTCCATCGGGAGTACGGTTGGCTTATCCAACATCTGGCGGTTTACTTACCTGGCCGGTGAAAATGGTGGTGGTGCTTTTGTATTAATCTACTTGTTATCATTGGTAATTATGGGGGTACCCATCCTGGCTGCTGAAATGGTAATTGGTAAACGAGGTGGAAAAAGTATGGTGGGAACAATGGAAGTCTTGTATCACAAAGACAAGATTCAAACGGGATGGAAATATTTTGGCTGGGTAGCGATGATCACGGTGTTCCTTATTCTCAGCTTCTATTCAGTAATCGCAGGCTGGACGCTGGACTACACCGTCACTTCTTTAGCAGGATTGCTGAATCATCTTAACAGCGAAGATGCCACCGCATTCTATCAGCAATTACTGGATAGCCCGTTTCGCATAATGATCGGCCAGGGAATTTTTGTACTTGCTACCGTATGGATTGTTGCTAAAGGCGTAAAAGAGGGTTTGGAGAAATCCATTAGTTGGATGATGCCGACTTTGTTTGTGATTCTTTTACTGTTAGTTGTTTACGGAATGATCTATGGCAAGTTCATGGAAGCATTGCGCTTTTTATTCGCACCTGATTTTTCAAAGATCACACCCCAGGTTGTATTGGCTGCGTTCGGACAAGCCTTCTTCTCACTCGGCATTGGCGTAGGTGTGATGCTTACCTATGGTGCCTATATGCCACCCAATACCAATGTGATAAAGTCAGCAGCCATTATAGCGTTTTCCGATGGCATCGCTTCGATGCTCGCAGGATTAGCCATCTTCCCGATTGTATTTCAATATGGACTTTCCCCTGCGGAAGGACCCGGACTTATCTTCATTACCCTTCCGGTAACGTTTGGTGATTTGCCCGGGGGCGGATTTATAGGATCGTTCTTCTTCCTCTTATTATTTTTTGCAGCCCTCACTTCTTCCATCTCATTACTGGAATCCATCATTTCACATTTGGAAGAAACGATCAAGAGTAGCAGAGCAAGAATCACTATTGTTTCAGGAATTGTTTTGTGGCTGGTGGGACTGGGGACTGTGTTCTCCTTTAACTACCTCTCCGATTTTACTCCACTTGATTTCATTAGTGTACTGAAAGGCAAAACCATTTTTGGGTTGCTCGATTACTTTGGCTCTAATCTCCTCATGCCCGTGGGCGGTATTCTGATGGCGATACTGGCGGGCTGGATATTATCAAAGGAAGTTGTTTTTAGTGATATGAACCTTACCAGTCGATGGCAATTCATCGTATGGAGATTCTTAGTTAAATTCGTAGCACCTCTCTTCGTACTGGCATTATTTATCTATAATCTATAAAATTAGATTTCTCTATCTTTGATTGTAACTAAATGAAACGGTATGAATAAGTACGTTGTAATCTTATGTGTTACGCTACTCTCACTTGATTCTTGTACTCAAAAACCACCGGTAGAGGTAACCACTCCCCCAACCTCTGGTATCACCTTCCCTGAAAAGATAGCCAGGGGTACCATCTACGAAGTCAACATCCGGCAGCATACGAATGAAGGAACGATCAACGCCTTTATTAAGGACCTGCCCCGACTGAAGGAACTTGGCGTAGAGATGTTATGGATTATGCCGGCACAACCCATTGGAATTAAAAACAGGAAAGAACCCTTAGGCAGCTACTACTCTATCCGTGATTATAGAAAAGTGAATCCAGAGTTTGGCTCGGAGGAAGATTTTAAAAACCTGGTAAATAAAACTCATGAGTTGGGCATGTACCTGATTCTGGATTGGGTACCCAACCACACAGCCTGGGATCATCCGTGGATTACCGAACATCCGGAATATTATGCGCATGATGGCGAAGGAAACATTGCCCATGAATCAGACTGGACCGACATCGCATTGTTAGATCACACCAATCCGGCAACACGTAAGGCTATGATTGAAGACATGAAGTATTGGGTGACCAACTTTGATATTGACGGATTTCGTTGTGATCATGCCGGACACGAAATTCCTCTTTACTTCTGGGAAGAAGCCACCAGGGAACTCAATCCTTTGAAGGATCTTTTCTGGCTTGCAGAATGGGATGGTGCCCGCATGCATTTAACATTTGATGCCACCTATGCCTGGCCACTACTGGGAGTCACCGATAAGATGGGCAAAGGGAAGGCCAACGCGAATGACCTCGCCAAATGGATCCAGGACGATCTGAAAGAATATGGTCAAAAGCCCATTCGATTAACGATGATCACCAATCACGATGAAAACAGCTGGCAAGGAACAGAGTTTGAACGGTACGGAGATGGTGTTAAGACTTTTGCCACCTTGATCTTCACAGCCTATGGTGTGCCTATGTTATATAGTGGTCAGGAAGTAGGTTTAGATAAACGATTGAAGTTTTTTGAAAAAGATTCGATCGATTGGAGTGATCCAAAACAATTTCAGCCATTCTATAAAAAGCTGGTATCGCTTCATGCGGATAACCCAGCGCTTTGGGGTGGTGAATATGGCGGTATGGCCGTGCGTATTAACAACGAAGATCCCAATGTATATGCTTTTCAGCGAACGAAAGGAAATAATAAAGTGGTTGTAGTACTCAACTTTTCAGATAAGCCACAGGAGTTTAAGCTTATTGATGAGAGTTCGGCAGGAAGTTATCAGGATTACTTTACCGGTGAAACGTATGAAGTGTCAACCACGAAACCACTGAGACTTTCTCCATGGCAGTATTTGATTTTTGTTAGGGAGTAGCGAAATAGCTTTTGAAGCAATCCATTAATTTCATTAGCTGTATATTTGTACGACTTAATGTTTGATTATGCATTTCGACAGTCCTTCTCTTGTTGATACAGAAAGTCCAGAAGCTTACTTTCAGGACTTGGCCACTAAAATAATCGGACACGATTACACATTTGAAGGCCCCGCTGGTAAGAAAAAGTTATTATATGCCGACTGGATTGCTTCCGGAAGATTGTATGCTCCTATCGAAGAGTTATTAAGTAGTCATTTTGGTCCCCTCGTGGGTAATACACATTCTGAATCCAGCCATACGGGTGAAGCAATGACGATCGCTTATAAAATGGCGCACCAGATTATTAAGAAGCATGTACATGCAAATGATGAAGATGTAATCATTACACAAGGCAGTGGCATGACGGCTGCTATCGCAAAACTTCAACGCATACTAGGTTTGCATCTTCCAGAAAAGGCTAAACCATTTTATACCCAACCGGCTTCTGAAAGACCAGTTGTATTTCTTACCCACATGGAACATCATTCCAACCAAACTTCCTGGCTGGAATGTGAAGTAGATGTTGTGGTTATTCCGCCTGGTAAGGATTTACTTGTCGAACCAAAAAATCTCGAGGTAGAACTTGATAAATACAAAGATCGAAAACATAAAATCGGATCTTTTACCTCCTGCTCCAATGTAACGGGTATTTTCACTCCGTATCATGAACTTGCACGCATCATGCACAGGCATGGTGGTTTGTGCTTTGTAGACTTTGCTGCTTCAGCTCCCTATGCAGCTATCAACATGCATCCCAAAAATACTGAAGATGCACTTGATGCCATTTTCTTTTCGCCCCATAAGTTTCTGGGTGGACCGGGAAGTTCGGGTGTACTGATCTTTAACAAGAAACTCTATGCCAATCGTGTTCCTGATATTCCCGGAGGTGGAACGGTATCATGGACAAATCCGTGGGGTGGGCATCACTACTTTGAGGATATTGAAACGCGTGAAGATGGTGGTACCCCCGCATTCCTTCAAACAATTCGTGCAGCACTGGCGGTTCGATTGAAGGAACAAATTGGAGTAGAACGAATCGAACATCGCGAGGCAGAACTACTCGACATTGCCTTTTCGCGCTTATCTGCCATACCCGGACTCAACATTCTGGCTCCTGAGCATCAGGAAAGACTGGGTGTAATCTCTTTCTATATTGACAACCTGCATTACAATTTTATTGTGCGGGTACTCAGTGATCATTTTGGCATTCAGGTGCGCGGTGGATGTTCGTGTGCCGGTACCTATGGCCATTACCTTTTACATGTCGACCAGGAGTATTCAAGGAAGATTACAAGTAAAATAGATTCAGGAGATCTTTCAGAGAAGCCAGGTTGGGTGCGGCTTAGCCTGCATCCTGTTATGACTGATGCTGAAGTTAATTACATAGCCGATGCTATCAAACAAATTGCCTTGCACCCTGAGCGATGGATGGGTTTGTATCAATACTCATCCCATACAAATGAGTATCACCCACTGAAAGAGAACCTCGTTCTAAGAAGTCAGCTAACCAAATGGTTTAACCTGGAAATTGACTAATCCCCTACCCTTAAGGATTATTTAGTGATGTAAAGTTTTTCATAGTATTCTTCCAGCATGCGTTTCACGGCAAACTTGTCCTTGGTGCTTAGAATACTTTGTTTCATCATCTCAATCCACTTGCTTCGGTTGTTGTAGTAGGTTGGCACTACTTCATTGAGTAATACTTTATACATCGCTTTCTGATCGTGGGCATCTAACTTTTCTTCCTTCTTATTCTCATAACCATCCCCAATCTGCCAGCCATTGACACCATGGTTACAAGCTTCTGGCCACCAACCATCCAAAATACTCAAGTTAAGCGCTCCGTTCATGGCAGCTTTCATTCCTGACGTGCCACTCGCTTCCTGCGGTCTTCGCGGATTGTTTAACCACACATCGCTGCCGCGCACCAACATTGAGCCTATCGTCATGTCATAATTCTCGAGGAAGACAACCGAGTTTGGATACTCCTTGGTGAGCGCAACGATATTTTCAACAATCTCTTTACCACGGTCATCCAGCGGGTGGGCTTTGCCAGAAAAAATAATCTGAAGTTTGCCACTCTTGAACAACGCATCAATTTTAGGACGGTCGCTGAAGATAAAATCACTGCGCTTATAAGGAACCGCTCTTCTGGAGAAACCTATTAGCAATGAATCTTCTTTCAGTTGTACTCCGGTGCGCTCCTTAACAAACTCAAGAAGTTTGCGCTTGTTGTCAAGATGTGCACTCCACAGGTCTCCGCCTTTCTCGGCAGCCTCAATCATATGATTGTCTACCCATGTTGGTCGATGGATAGCATTGGTGATGCCCACAATCTCTTCTTTATCCTTCACCTTCTTCCACATGGTATTGGCTGTAACTGCATGAAGTTGCGCCACCGCATTCGACTTTCTCGAAAGGCGCAACGCACCCACCGTCATATTAAACGGTGAGCCACCCAATTGCTTTAATTGTTTCTTTGAGAAGCTTTCGTTATCAGCACCCATATACAATAACCGATCGATGTAATGCGATTCGTTACCCTGCACAACGGGTGTATGTGTTGTAAATACAATTTCATTGCGCGTAGCTGCAAGTGCTTCGTCAAAGGTTTTGCCGGCAGCCAGCTTTTCGCGCACCAGTTCAAAGCCCGCAAACAATGCGTGCCCTTCATTGAAGTGATATACATCCGTTCTTATTCCTAATGCCCGCAGGGCCTTTACTCCACCAATACCTAACACCATTTCCTGTGCAATACGTTCTTCGCCAAACCAACCATACAATTGTCCTGTAATCCAACCATCTTCATTACCAGGTACATCCGTATCCAGCAAATAGATGGGTGCATTGCCAAAATTATCGCATAACCAGACTTTGCATTTTACTTCGCGCTTGCGAATGGTGACAGAGACTGTTACGCCAGTATCTTTTAGAAAATCATATTTATAGATTGGATATGTATCCAATACCTTACCCTTGTCTGTGATACGCTGGTCGGTGTAGCCCTGCTTCCACTTGATTCCTATACCTACCATGGGATAGCCATGATCTTTAGCCCCTTTTAGATAGTCACCCGCGAGGATCCCAAGTCCACCGGCATATGTTTTAACATCACTTTGCAAAGCATACTCCATACAGAAATAAGCAACGTGGGGCAATTTATCCTGAGCCATAAGTAGAGATTGTAATATTTAGGTGAGATTACGTTATTGTGACTACTGGTAAAAATAAGAGTTTATTGTAAATGCAGATGTTTTAAACAGGAGTTATTTTTTGGCCGGAAGTCGTAGCATAATGTTCACCCAATCACCTACCTGCAAGTCAGTGCGGGTAGTGGAAACATGAATCACATGCTGCCTGTACGTAACAGTTAGCTCATGCGTGTTCCCATGAAACCGAACCTCTGTGATCTGCCACCCACGATGTTCCCTTTTCCTGGCAATTCTGAAATGTTCAGGACGAACGAGTACGTTCTTTGTATAACCAGTAACACCCAGCGCTTTTAACAAAGCCGGTGTAACAAGATTGAAGGTTCCGAACAGGCCCGCTACATATTCATTTGCAGGTTGCTGGTATAATACTTTAGGAACCCCCTGTTGTACTACCCTTCCTTCTTTCAACACAATAATTTCATCGGCCCACGAAAGTGTATCATCCGGGTCGTGTGAAACCAGCATGCAGGTAATGCGTAGTTTT
This sequence comes from Cyclobacteriaceae bacterium, assembly GCA_035408225.1. Taxonomy (GTDB): domain Bacteria; phylum Bacteroidota; class Bacteroidia; order Cytophagales; family Cyclobacteriaceae; genus ELB16-189. The sequence continues at coordinate 12,857 of DAOOCD010000084.1, forward strand.
TTACCAATATCATTAATCACTGATTTTAAAATACTCTTCACCACCATATCCAGGTTTGAATAGGGCTCATCAAGCAATAAGAGTTTAGGTTTTGAAATGAGTAACCGGGCAATGGCAATGCGTTGCTTCTCCCCGCCTGAAAGCTGATCTGTTTTGCGCTGAAGTAAATGATCAATCCGGCAGACCGAATAGATCGTGGCTGCCTCTTTCGCTGAAATTGAATTAGCATATTGCAATACCTGCTCAACGCGCAAAAACTTTTGCAAATCAAAGTGCTGCGATAAGTAGGCGATGGAAGGGTGACCCGGAACCAGTTGTGCATCTGGACCTTTTACTTTTTCATTGTTGAAGTACGCTGCACCTGAATCAGGCTGTATCAAACCGGCAATTATTTTCAAAAGGGTGCTCTTTCCAGAGCCTGTTTCACCTGCGACAGCAATTTTCTGAAACTCCTGAAGCGTAAATGAAATCTCCTGAAGCACA